>NZ_LFJT01000022.1:0-99693 GCF_001682645.1 Delftia sp. JD2 | reverse complement strand
TTCTTATCGCGCGATAAGAAAGTAGGTCGGCCGCCGGGCCGAAACCCGGCCTCGAAAAACAACCACCCGGCAGGGGCAAAAACAGAAAAACAGACCGACGAACAAAAGGATCAACGGACCAGCAAAACCTAGTCCACCGTCACCTTCGCCTCCCGAATCACCCTCCCCCACTTCTCCGTCTCGGCAGCAATGAACCGATCGCACTCCTCAGGCGTGGACCCCTCCGCAAACGTCCCCATCACCTGCTCCAGCCGCTGCGACACCTCGGCACTGCGGATGATGCGCGACACCTCGGCGGACATGCGCTGCACGATCTCGCGCGGCACGCCGGCCGGCGCGATCATGGCCGCCCAGGTGCTGCCCAGCAGGCCGTCGTAGCCCTGCTCCACGAAGGTGGGCACGTCGGGCAGCGCGGCCAGGCGCTTGTCGCTGGCCACGCCGATGAGGCGGATGCGGCCGGCCTTGGCGGGCTGGATGAGGTTGGGCGGCGGGTCCAGGAACAGCGGGATCTGGCCACCCATGAGGTCGGCCAGCGCAGGCGCAGCGCCCTTGTAGGGCACGTGGACCATGTCCGTCCTGGTGAGCAGCTTCATCAGCTCGGTGGTCAGGTGGGCGCTGGAGCCGCTGCCCGAGGAGCCGAAGCCCACCTTGCCGGGATTGGCCTTGGCATAGGCGATCAGCTCGGGCGTGGTCTTGAAGGGCGCGTTCATGGCCACGGCAGCGACCAGGGGCGAGACGCCCATGAGCGAGACGCCGACCAGGTCCTTCTTCGGGTTGTAGGGCAGCTTGGGATAGAGCGTGGTGTTGGCCGCATAGGCCGCGATGACCACGCCGAAGGTGTGCCCGTCCGGCGCGGCCTTGGCGATCTGGTCCACGCCGATGATGCTGTTGGCGCCGGGCTTGTTCTCCACGATGACGGGCTGGCCCAGGGCCTTCTGCAGGCCGACCTGCAGCAGGCGCGCCATCTGGTCGGTGAAGCCGCCTGCCGTGTACGGAACGATGATGCGGATGGGCTTGGAGGGCCAGGGGCTCTGGGCCCAGGCCGAGGGGGCCAGCACGGTGGTGGCTGCTGCAGCTGCGGCAGCGGTCGATTGCAAAAAGCCGCGGCGGGAAGTCGAAGGCATGGTGTCTCTGGATTCTTCTCAGTTGAAAAATGGCCCCCACGCTACCCTTGCTGCGCAAGGTCCGCTGCCCCCCAAGGGGGCCGCTTTTCATCTTGGGGCGGCCCGGCGATGAAAAAACGCCACGCAACAGCGCAGCGTCGGATGAAAAAAGGGCTCAATACCCCCGCGCCACATCCACAAGGTTGAGCAGCGGCTCGCCCGCGCGCAGGCGGCGCAGGTTCTCCAGGCACTGGCGCGCCACGGTGTCGGCGGAGGCCTGGGCCGCGATGTGCGGCGTGACAAAGGCCTTGGGATGGCCCCAGACCTTGTTGCCGGGCTGGGGCGGCTCGTCGCGCAGCACGTCCAGCGCGGCGCCGGCCAGGTGGCCTTCGTCGAGCAGGGCCAGCAGGTCATCTTCCACCACCTGTTCGCCGCGCCCCACGTTGATGAAGTAGGCACCGCGCGGCAGCAGGGACAGGGTGCGGCGGTCCAGCAGGTCGCGCGTCTCGGGCGTGAGCGGCAAGGCGCAGACCAGGATGTCGCTGGTGGACAGCAGCTGCTTCAGACCTTCGGCACCGCTGTGCGTGGCCAGGCCTGCAATGCTCTTGGCGCCGCGGCTCCAGCCTGCGACAGGGTAGCCGACGGCCTGCATGGCGCCGGCCACGAAGCGGCCGACCTCGCCCAGGCCCAGGATGCCCACGCGGCAGTCTGCGCTGGCGCGCACGGGGCGGCGCAGCCAGTCGCCGGCCTGCTGCTGGCGCGCGAACAGGTCCAGCTCGCGCGTGTGGCGCAGCGCGGTGCCGACCACGTACTGGGCGATCTCCACATGCTGCTGCGGATCGACGGTGCGCGCCACGGGCAGGCCGGCCGGCAGGTCGGGCACGGCCAGCAGCTTGTCCACGCCCGCGCTGGGCGCGCACAGCAGCTTCAGGCCCGGATAGGCCGGCAGCACGCCCGGCTTGAGGCTCCAGGCGAGCATGGCCTCGACCGCGTCGGCCGGCGCTTCTTCGCGGTGGCCCCAGACCTGCACGCCGGGCGCCAGCGCGCGCAGCGAGTCGACGATGGGCGCGCCCATGCTCGGGTGGATATTGACCAGAATTCCCATGGTTTCCTTCAGTCCTTGTAAGAAGGGTCTATGCGGTCCAGGCGGCGCAGCAGGCCGGGCCAGGCCAGGCCTGCGCCCTTGCCCTTGGTGACCTGGCGCGACTGGTTGACCGCGTCGGCAATGATGTCCTGCGGGATGCGCGTGAGCTCGCCGCCGCCCGACTGCGCCAGGATCTGGATGCGGCAGGCCGACTCCAGCGTGTACATGGCCAGCACGGCCTCGGCCACGTTGCGGCCGCAGGTCAGCAGGCCGTGGTTGCGCAGGATGAGGAAGTTGCTGGCGCCCAGGTCATCGACCAGGCGCGGCTTCTCGTCGTCGCGCAGGGCCACGCCTTCGTAGCCGTGGTAGGCCAGGCGCGCCAGCGGGAAGATGGACTGCTGCGAGATGGGCAGCAGCCCCTCCTTCTGCGCCGAGACGGCCACGCCATAGCGCGTGTGCGTGTGCAGCACGCACTGCACCTCGGGACGGCCGTCGTGGATGGCGCTGTGGATGACGAAGCCGGCCGGGTTGACGTCGTACTCGGTCTCCATCAGCGGCCGGCCCTCGTGGTCCACCTTGACCAGGCTGGACGCGGTGATCTCGTCGAACAGCATGCCGTAGGGGTTGATCAGGAACTGGTCGGGCTGGCCCGGCACGCGCGCCGAGATGTGGGTGAAGATCAGGTCGTCCCAGCCGAAGTGGGCGACCAGCCGGTAGGCGGCGGCCAGTTCGATGCGGGTCTGCCATTCCTCGGCCGTCACCTGGCGGCGGACCTCGGACATCGTGGTGTCGTTGCTCATGGGGTGTACCTCTTGGTGGACATCGTGGTGGACATCGTTTGGAGAAAGCATCCGCCGGTTCAGCGCCCCGTCGCGTACTGGTCGCGCAGCTCGCGCTTGAGCACCTTGCCGATGGCGCTGCGCGGCAGCTCGGCAATGAAGCGCAGGTCCGCCAGGCGCTGGGTCTTGCCGGCCCGCTGGTTGTACCAGCCCATGATGTCCTCGGGCAGGGCCGGCTGCCCCGCGCGCGACACCACGTAGGCCACGGGCGTCTCGCCCCATTGCTCGGACGGCACGCCGACCACGGCCACGTCGTCCACGGCCGGGTGGGCGCGCAGCTGGGTTTCCAGGTCGCTGGGGTAGATGTTAAAGCCGCCGCTGATGATCATGTCCTTGCGGCGGTCGAACAGGGTGAGGAATCCATCGGCATCGAAGCGGCCCACGTCGCCCGTGCGGATGAAGCGCTTGCCCGTGGGGTCGAACCATTCGGCCTCGCGCGTCTTGGCAGGCTGGCCGTGGTAGCCGGTCATCATGCTGGCCGAATGGCCCACGACCTCGCCATCCTCGCCGGGGGCGACCTCGTGGCCGTCCTCGTCGATGAGGCGGATGTCATGACCCTCGGCAGGCTTGCCCACGGTGTGCAGCTTGTCCTGGTGCAGATGGGCTTCGAGGATGCAGGTGCCGCCGCCTTCGGTCATGCCGTAGAACTCGGTCAGGCTGCCGGGCCAGCGCGCCACCACGTCGGCCTTGAGCTCGGCCCGGAACGGCGCGCTGGTGCAGAACTTGGCGCGGAAGCTGGACAGGTCATGCTCGCCGAACTGCGGCAGCGCCATGATGCGCTGGTACTGCACGGGCACCAGCATGGTGTGGGTGACGCGGTGCTGCTGGGCCAGCTGCAGGTAGCGGGCCGCGTCGAATTTGGGCATCAGTACCACGCAGCCGCCGCTGCCCAGCGTGGGGAAGAACACCACCAGCGTGGTGTTGGAGTACAGCGGCGTGGCCAGCAGCGTCGTGCCATCGGGGCCATAGCCGTAGACGCTGCCCCGGTTGATGTGGGCCCAGCGCATGCCGTGCGACTGCACGATGCCCTTGGGAGTGCCCGTGGTGCCCGAGGAATAGATGATGTTGAACGGCGCGGCCGGCTCCACGCTCACGGGCGCGGGCTGCGCGCCTTCGGGCGCCAGCCAGTCGTCAAAGGCCCGGCCGGGCGCGGCGCCGTCCAGCGAGATGCATTGCAGGGCGCCGTCGGCAGGCACCAGGTCCTGGGCCGCCTTGTCGAGGAACAGGTGGCGCGCCTGGGCATCGCGCAGCATGGAGGCCAGGCTGTCGGCCGTGGAGGACGGCGCCAGCGGCGCAACCACCACGCCCGCGCGCAGGGCGCCCAGGAACAGCGCGGCATAGCGCACCGAGTTCAACGCGCAGATGGCAATCGCCTGGCCAGACTGCACGCCGTCGCGCTGCAGCGCGGCGGCCACGCGGTCCATGAGGGCGTCGAGCTGCGCGTAGCTCAGCGTCTGCTGGTCGTCGCGCAGCGCGGCATGGGCCGGCTGCTGGCGCGCGTGGCCGCGGATCAGCTCGGCCAGCGTGGTGAAGGGCGCATCGGGCGAAGGCAGGGAGACAGTCATGAGGGACTCCGTTTCACGAATTCACGAATCTCAAGCGGACTGCGCCCGCCAGCCTCCTGGCCCTGCGGGCGCATTGGAGGACAGGCCTACTTGGCGGCCAGGCCCAGGCGGTCGATCAGGACCTTGTCCTTGGCATAGGCCTCGCGCACCCACTGCGCATAGTCGGCGCCGGAGCGGTACCAGGCGTCTTGGTTCAGCTGCTTGAGCACCTCGATGTGGCGCGGGTCATCCATGGCTTTCTTGAAGGCGTCGTGCAGCTTGCGCACCACGGCCGGGTCCATGCCCTTGGGGCCGGCCAGTCCGTAGGGCGAGGTGGAGACCACGCCATAGCCCAGCTCCTTGGCCGTGGGCACGTCGGGCCAGCGCTGGGTGCGCTTTTCGCCGAAGGTCATGAGCAGGCGCATCTGGCCGCCATCCACATAGGTGTCCCAGCCCGAGGCATCGCTTTGCGCGGCCACGTGCCCGCCCAGCAGGGCCTGCTGCAGGTCGGCGTTGCCCTTGAAGGGCACGTGGTTGAGCGTGACCTTGGCGTTCTCGGCCAGCTCCTCCATCAGCAGGTGGGGCGAGGAGCCTATGCCGGTGGAGCCGTACTCGATCTTGCCGGGGCTCTTGCGCGCGGCGGCAATGTATTCGTTGAAGCTCTTGTAGGGCGAGTCCGAGCGCACCGTGAAGCCGAAGGTGTAGCCCGAGACGCCGATGATGTAGGTGAAGTCCGTGACCGGGTTCCAGGCCGTCTTCTGCATGTGCGCCATGCGCAGCATGGACATGGGGAACTGGGTGATGGTGTAGCCATCGGGCTTGGCCGTGCGCGACATGTTGCCCGGGCCCAGCGTGCCGCCCGCGCCGGGCTTGTTCTCCACGATGATGGTCTGGCCCAGCTGCTTGCCCGCGATGTCGGCCAGGGTGCGCATGTGGCGGTCGGTGGAGCCGCCTGCGGGGAAGGGCACGATCAGCGTGATCGGGCGCGTGGGAAAGTCGCTGGCCTGGGCCCATGCCGGTGCGCTGGCGCCCGTGGTGGCCACAAAGACAACAGCCGCAAGCGCAAGGCTGCGGCGGCCAATGGAAATCTGCATATCTGTCTCCTGCATCTCTGAACCAGGTGGGGCCGGGGCACATGCCTTGTGTGCCGCTCTGGCCAGGGCCCGGATACTTCACCCGGGCCCGTTGGCACCGCCTCCCGGTGCGGTGCCTTGCGTTCTTACAGCGACTGCACCAGCTCGGGCACGGCCTGGAACAGGTCGGCCTCCAGGCCGTAGTCGGCCACCGAGAAGATCGGTGCCTCAGGGTCCTTGTTGATCGCCACGATCACCTTGGAGTCCTTCATGCCGGCCAAGTGCTGGATGGCGCCGGAAATACCGGCCGCAATGTACAGCTGGGGCGCCACGATCTTGCCGGTCTGGCCGACCTGCAGGTCGTTGGGCGCATAGCCTGCGTCCACCGCTGCGCGCGAAGCGCCGATGGCGGCGCCCAGCTTGTCGGCCAGAGGGGTCATGACTTCGTTGAACTTCTCGCTGCTGCCCAGCGCGCGACCACCGGAGACGATGATCTTGGCGGCCGTCAGTTCCGGGCGGTCGTTCTTGGTGACCTCGCGGCCCACAAAGCTGCTCTTGCCGTTGTCGCCAGCGGCGGCCAGCTGCTCCACCTGGGCGCTGCCGCCCGTAGTGGCCGCTGCGTCAAAGCCCGTGCCGCGCACGGTGATGACCTTGATCTTGTCGCTGCTTTGCACCGTGGCAATGGCGTTGCCGGCGTAGATGGGACGCTCGAAGGTGTCGGCGCTGTCCACCTTGGTGATGTCGCTGATCTGGGCCACGTCCAGCTTGGCGGCCACGCGCGGCGCGGCGTTCTTGCCGCTGGCGGTGGCGGGGAACAGGATGTGGCTGTAGTTCGAAGCAATTGCCAGCACTTGCGCCGCGATGTTCTCGGCCAGGCCGTCCTTCAGGCTGGCGCCATCGGCGTGAATGACCTTGGACACGCCAGCGATCTGGGCCGCGGCCTGCGCAGCGGCGCCGGCATTCTCGCCCGCCACCAGCACATGCACGTCGCCGCCGCAGGCCAGGGCCGCAGTGACGGTGTTGAGCGTGGCGCTCTTGATGGAAGCGTTGTCGTGTTCTGCAATAACGAGGGATGTCATGTCTGCGAATTCCTTTAGATGACCTTGGCTTCGTTCTTGAGCTTGCTGACCAGGGTCGCCACATCGGGCACCTTCACGCCAGCGCCGCGCTTGGCGGGCTCGGCCACCTTGAGCGTCTTCAGGCGCGGGGCCACATCCACGCCCAGCTCTTCAGGCTTGACCGTGTCCAGCTGCTTTTTCTTGGCCTTCATGATGTTGGGCAGCGTGACGTAGCGCGGCTCGTTCAGGCGCAGGTCGGTGGTGATGACGGCCGGCAGGCTCAGGGCCAGGGTTTCCAGGCCGCCGTCCACTTCACGGGTCACGTTGACCTTGTCGCCAGTGACTTCGACCTTGGAGGCGAAGGTGGCTTGCGGCAGGTCGGCCAGGGCCGCCAGCATCTGGCCGGTCTGGTTGGCATCGTCGTCGATGGCCTGCTTGCCCAGGATGATCAGGCCGGGCTGCTCCTTGTCGACCAGCGCCTTGAGCAGCTTGGCGACGGCCAGGGGCTGCAGCTCCTCGGTGGTCTCCACCAGGATGCCGCGGTCGGCACCGATGGCCATGGCCGTGCGCAGGGTTTCCTGGCACTGGGCCACGCCGCAGGAGACGGCGATGACTTCGGTGGCCACGCCCTTTTCCTTGAGGCGAACGGCTTCTTCGACGGCGATTTCGTCAAAGGGGTTCATGCTCATCTTGACGTTGGCGATGTCCACGCCCGTGCCGTCCGACTTCACGCGGACCTTCACGTTGTAGTCCACCACGCGCTTGACCGGGACCAAAACCTTCATTGCAGCGGCTCCTGATTGATTGATAGATTGACGTTTACGTAAACCGAAATCATTGTATGCGGCGCTGCAGCAGCTGCGGCAGGTTTCCCTGACGGCCGAGGGCCGCATGCGCGCTCACAAAAAAGAACGATCGTGCCATTTTAAGCACGACCCTTGAGATTTACTGCGGGGGAACAGCCTGAACTCAGGGTATGCACCTAGGAATAATCCTAGCTGCTTTTCTCTGCTGCCTGAGCCACCACGCCCCCGCGTTCGGTGATCTGTACCACCTGCTTGGGGACTGGCAGGCTCACGCCCGCGGCACGCAGGCCGCGCAGCACGGCGAGGTTCACCTCGGAGCGCACATTGCCCTGGCCATTTTGCGGGTCGTTGATGTAGTAGCTGAGACTGAACTGCAGACCCTGCTCGACGAAGTCGACCAGTGCCACCGAAGGCGCAGGCGTCTTGAGCACGCGCGGCTGCGCGGCTGCTGCGTCGAGCAGGATGCCGCGCACCTGCTCCACATCGCTGTCCATGCCCACGACGATGTTGGTGGACAGGCCGAACTTGACGTCGAATCCGGTGAGATTCTCCACACGCTGGGTGATCAGCGTCTCGTTGGGCACGATGGATTCGCGGCCGTTGAGCGCGCGGATGATGGTGTAGCGCGTACGGATGTCGGTGATGCGGCCCTCGAAGCCATCCACGCGCACGTTGTCGCCGATGCGCAGCGCGCGCTCGATCAGCACCAGAAAGCCGCTCACATAGTTGGAGGCGATCTTCTGCATGCCGAAACCCAGGCCCACGCCGATGGCACCGCCCATGACGGACAGCGCCGTCAGGTCCACGCCCACCATGGACAGCGACACCAGCAGGCCCACCAGGATCAGCACGCTGCGCGTGATGTTCATGGCCACCTTGCGCATGGACAGGTCGCTGACCCACTGGTTGATGACCTTCTGCTCGAACAGCGTTGCCACCCACAGCACGGCCACCATCATCAGGCCCGCCGACAGCGTGCCCTCGATCAGGTTGAGCAGGCTGACGGGCGTCTTGCCGATGTTGAACTGCAGGGCCTCCAGCTCCTCCATGACCTGCGGCAGCAGGCCGATGCTGTGCAGCACGGCCGCGCCCCAGGCCAGCCAGGAGAAGATGCGCTCGATCAGGCGCACCACGGTGGAGTGGGGGAAGGTCCGGCTGAGCACCCGCGCCACGAAGCGGATCACCGACAGGGACACCAGCAGCGACACGGCCACGCGCAGCCAGAACACCGTGGAAAACCGCGCCAGGATCTCCTGGCTGGTGAAGACCAGCACCAGCGCCAGCAGCGGGAACAGGGCGCCATCGAGCGCATGGCGGCCTATCCATACGGAGGGCTTTCCATCGTTGAGATGGCCGTAGCGCGCATGCAGGCCGCGCATGGCGCCGTAGGCCAGCAGCAGGCAGGCGATGAGCACGGAGAACTCCAGCCAGGCGCTGGAGCTTTGGAAGTCGTTGATGAGCTTGTCGAAGATGTCCATGGGTCAGGGCCGTTCCGCCGCAAGGGCGCAGGCCGCCATCATCGCGCAGATCCAGGACAGGCCGACCGGACCGGGACCTACATGCAGGTCGGTCAGCGGCCCGTCTTCCAGGCCGGTTCGCGCTTGGCGGCGAAGGCCTGGGCGCCCTCCTGGGCGTCGGCATCCATCATGTTGGCGGCCATGGTCTGGCCGGCCAATTGGTAGGCCGCCTCGATGCCCATCTCGCGCTGGCGGTAGACCAGCGCCTTGCCCATGGCCACGGCCGCACGGGGCTTGCTGACGATGGACTGCACGAAGTGCTCGACGGCATCGTCCAGCGCCTCCTCGGCCACCACGCGGTTGACCAGGCCTTGCTCCAGCGCCTGCTGGGCGTCGATGAAGTCGCCCGTGAGCAGCATCTCCATGGCCTGCTTGGCCGGCACATTGCGCACCAGCGGCACGCTGGGGGTGGCGCAGAACAGGCCGTAGTGGATGCCGCTGGTGGCAAAGCGTGCCGCCTGGGCAGCAACGGCCAGATCGCACTGGGCCACGAGCTGGCAGCCTGCCGCCGTGGCAATGCCGTGCACGCGCGCGATCACGGGAACGGGCAGCCGATGGATGGACAGCATCATGCGGCTGCACTGGGCGAACAGCTTCTGGTAGTAGTCCAGCTGCGGATGGGCCGCCATGTCCTTGAGGTTGTGTCCGGCGCAAAAGGCCTTGCCGGCCGCAGACAGCACGACCACGCGCACGGACTCGTCGCGCGCCACGTCGTCCAGCGCCTGCTGCAGCTGCGTGAGCATCTGCTCGCCCAGGGCATTGAAGCGCTGCGGGTCGTTGAGCGTGAGGCGCACGACGCCGCGCGCGTCGCGCTGCACGTCGAGCAGGGGGCTGGCTTCAGAAGGATGGGTGCTCGCGTTCATGGTGCTCCAGATCCGGTTCAGAGGTCGGCCAGCACGCGCACGTGCGCTTCCACGCTGCGCGCAAGCGGCCCCATCACATAGCCGCCTTCCAGGCAGGAGACGATGCGCCCCTTGGAAAAGCGCCGCGCGATGTCCTTGATGCGCGAGGTGATCCAGGTGAAGTCCTGCTCGGTCATGCCCAGCTGGCCCATGTCGTCCTCGCGGTGGGCGTCGAAGCCGGCGCTGATGAAGATCAGCTCGGGCTTGAAGGCCTCCAGGCGCGGAATCCACATCATCTCGACGATTTCGCGGATGTCCATGCCCTTGGTATAGGCGGCCACCGGCACGTTGACCATGTTGGCGGCCGGATGCTGGTCGCCGCTGAAGGGATAGAAGGGGTGCTGGAAGATGCCGCACATGAGCACGCGGTCGTCGCCGGAGAGGATGTCCTCCGTGCCGTTGCCGTGGTGCACGTCGAAATCGATCACGGCCACGCGCTTGAGGTGGTGACGGCTGAGCGCGTACTTCACGCCCACGGCCACGTTGTTGAAGAAGCAAAAGCCCATGGCCTGGTGGCGCGTGGCGTGGTGGCCCGGCGGGCGCACGGCGCAAAAGGCGTTCTCCAGCTCGCCGGCCATCACCGCATCGGTGGCCGCCAGCGCGGCGCCGGCCGCATGCAGGGCGGCCGAGAAGGTATGGCTGTTGATGGAGGTGTCGGTGTCGATCTGGGAGTACTCGGGGCCGCCGGCCTGCTGCTCCTCGACCAGGCGCTGGGTCAGGCCCTGCAGCGCGGCCACATGCATGCGGTCATGGGCCAGTTCGATGTCGGCCAGCGAGGCCTGGGGGGCCTCGTGCCGCTCCAGCGCATCGGCCACGCCGGTCACCAGCAGCCGGTCCTCGATGGCGTCGAGCCGGGCCGGGCATTCCGGGTGCCCCGGCCCCATCTCATGCCGCCAGCACTCCCTATGGGTGAAATAACCCGTCTTGCCCACAGTGATGTCTCCGCGATGTTTTTTTTAGGATAACGTCGCGCCATGCAAGCAACACACAAGATCAAGGCGCTTCTGGATCAGCTTAACACGGTGGTTGTAGGGAAACCGGCTCAGGTCCGCGACAGTGTGGCCTGCCTGCTGGCCGGGGGACACCTGCTGCTGGAAGACGTTCCCGGCGTGGGCAAGACCACGCTGGCGCATGCGCTGGCACACAGCTTCGGGCTGCAGTTCTCGCGCGTGCAGTTCACGGCCGACCTCATGCCCAGCGACCTCACCGGCGTGTCCATCTACGAGCGCGCCAGCGAGACCTTTGTCTTCCACCCGGGCCCCGTTTTCGCCCAGGTGCTGCTGGCCGACGAGATCAACCGCGCCAGCCCCAAGACGCAGAGCGCCCTGCTCGAAGCCATGGAGGAGCGACAGGTCTCGGCCGAGGGCCGCACGCACCGCCTGCCCGAGCCCTTCTTCGTGATCGCCACCCAGAACCCGCAGGAACAGCTGGGCACCTTCCCGCTGCCCGAAAGCCAGCTGGACCGCTTCCTGATGCGCATCAGCCTGGGCTATCCCGACCGCGCGGCCGAGCGATCCCTACTGTCCGGCAATGGCCGGCGCGCCCAGGCCGACGCGCTGGCACCGCTGCTGACCACGCAGGAGCTGCAGGACCTGCAGGCAGCCGTGCTCCAGGTGCATGCCAGCGATGCCCTGCTCGACTATGTGCAGGACCTGCTGGAAGCCACGCGCTCGGGCCAGTGGTTCGTGCAGGGCCTGTCGCCTCGCGCGGGCATTGCGCTGCTGCGCGCGGCCCGGGCCGTGGCCCTGATGGAAGGGCGCGACTACGTGGCGCCCGACGATGTGCAGGCCATCCTGCCGCAGACGGCGGCCCACCGCCTGGTGCCCATAGGCTCCTCAGGCCGGGGCGCCGTGGAGCAGGTGCGCGCCATGCTGGACGCCGTGGCGCTGCGCTGATGCCGGCCGCCCCCGCGTCTTCGCCCGGCGCCCCCCAGCCGGGGGCATCGCTGCGCCAGCGCTGGTCTCCCGCGCGGCGCGTGCGCCAGTGGTGGCATGCCCGCCTGCCCCGCACGGACAGCCTGAAGCTGACCCAGCGCAATGTCTACATCATGCCGTCGCGTGCAGGCTGGGCCCTGGCGCTGACGCTGTGCGTGCTGCTGGTGGCCGCCATCAACTACCAGCTCAACCTGGGTTATCTGCTGACGTTCCTGCTGGCCGGCAGCGCGGCAGCGGGCATGGTGGTCGGCCACGGCAATCTGCGCGGCCTGGCGCTGCACCTGCTGCCGCTGGCCGGCAGCTTTGCCGGCCAGCCCTGCCGCTTCGACGTGGTGCTGCACAACGCACGCCGCAGCACGCGCTGGGGCATAGGCCTGGCCGTGCAGGGCGATACGGCGGCCACCGACTGGACCTGGATCGATGTCCCGGCACAGGGCAGCACCACGGCGCAACTGGCTTTCACGCCACTGCGCCGGGGCCTGCAATCGCTGCCCACGATCACGGCAGCCACGCGCTACCCGCTGGGCACCTTCCGCGTCTGGGCGCTGTGGCGCGCGCAGACCCAGGCCTGGATCTACCCGGCGCCCGAACACAATCCCCCGCCCCTGCCTGCGGCCAGTGCCGATGCCGGCGGCCGCAGCGCGGCCTCCACGCGCCATGGCGACGAGTTCGATGGCGTGCGTGCCTACCGGCGCGGTGATGCGCTCAAGCTGGTGGTCTGGAAAAAGGCCGCCCAGGCCTTTGCCACGGGCAGTGACCAGCTGGTGAGCCGCGACCGCCCGCTGTCCCAGCAGCACCGCCTGTGGCTGGACGCCAAGGCCACCGGCCTGGCCGACCCCGAGGCCCGCCTCAGCCGCCTGACCGCCTGGGTGCTGGTCGCGCGCCAGCAGGACCTGACCTGGGGCCTGCGCCTGCCCGACGGCCGCGAGATCGCCCCTGACCAGGGCGCGGCCCACGCCACGCTCTGCCTGGAAGCCCTGGCGGCCTGCCCATGAATCGCACGTCCATGCCCTCCTCCTTCCAAGCCATTGCGCAGCCCGCGGCCCCCTGGCGCCAGCGCCTGGCCGCCCTGCCGCGCGATGCGCGCGACACCCTGTTCCTGCTGGCCGTGGTCGCCTGGGTGCTGATGCCCCAGGCCGCCCACACGCCCTGGTGGACCATGGTCTTCGTGGCCGGCCTGCTGCTGTGGCGCGGCCTGCTGGCCTGGCGCGGCCAGCCCCTGCCCGGCCGCTGGGTGCTGGGTGGATTGCTGCTGCTGGCCGTGGGCGCCACCTGGGTCTCGCACGGCACCTTTATCGGGCGCGATGCGGGCGTGACCCTGATCGTGCTGCTGCTGGCGCTCAAGACGCTGGAGCTGCGCGCCCGGCGCGATGCCATGGTGGTGTTCTTCCTGGGCTTCTTCGCGCTGCTGGCCAACTTCTTCTACTCGCAGTCCCTGCTGCTGGCCCTGGCCATGGTGCTGGGCCTGCTGGGCCTGCTCACGGCCCTGGTCAATGCCCACATGACCGCCGGCCGCCCGCCGCTGACGCAGGCGCTGCGCACGGCAGCCCTGCTGGCGCTGTGGGGTACGCCGGTCATGGTGGCGCTGTTCCTGTTCTTCCCGCGCATGGCGCCGCTGTGGGGTGTGCCCAGCAACGACCTGGCCGGCCGCAGCGGCCTGTCGGAAAACATGCGCGTGGGCTCCATGGCCTCGCTGGTGCTGGACGAAAACGTGGCCCTGCGCCTGCGCTTCGATACGCCCGATGGTGCTCCTCCGCCTGCCAACACCCTGTATTTCCGGGGGCCCGTTCTGTCGCGCTTTGACGGGCAGGAATGGCAGATGGACACGGAGGCCGTACTGGAGGACGCGCAGTTGCGCGTCTCCGGCGAGGGCGTGAGCTACCAGATGACCATCGAGCCCAGCCGCCGCCCCTGGCTGCCCCTGCTGGACGCCGCGGCCAGGGCTCCCGAGCTGCCCCCGGGCATGGGCAGCGCCCGCATGACGCCCCAGCTGCAATGGCTGACCTGGCGCCCCATCACCGACGTGGTGCGCATCAGCGCCCAAAGCCATGTGCAGTTCAGCTACGGGCCGCGGCAGCCCACCCGCGCCCTGCGCCGCTACACCCAGCTGCCCGAAGGCAGCAACCCGCGCACGCTGGAGCTGGCCCGGCAGATGCGCGCCGACCCGCAACTGGCCGACGCCCCGCCCCGCGCCTGGGTACAGGCCGCGCTGGCGCGCCTGCGCACGGGCGGCTACACCTACACGCTGGAGCCCGGCGTGGTGGACAGCGTGCACACGGCCGATGATTTCTGGTTCGACAGCAAAGAGGGATTCTGCGAGCACATCGCCTCGGCCTTCGCCGTGCTGATGCGCGGCATGGGCGTGCCTGCCCGCATCGTCACCGGCTACCAGGGCGGCGAGCGCAACCCTGTCGATGGCTACTGGACCGTGCGCAACGCCGACGCCCACGCCTGGACCGAGGTCTGGCTGGCGGACGAGGGCTGGGTGCGCATTGACCCCACCGGCGCCGTGGCCCCGTCGCGCGTGGGCGAGTTCCAGCGCCTGCGCGCGCCCCAGGGTGCCATTGCGGGCGCCGTGGGCAACTTCGTGGGCGTGGGCATGCTGCAGCAGATGCGCGCCGTGTGGGAGGCCGTCAACAACGGCTGGAACCAGTGGGTGCTGAACTACACGCAAAGCCGCCAGCTGGACCTGCTCAAGAACCTGGGCGTGCAGTCGCCATCGTGGGTGGACATGCTGCGCCTGCTGGGCGCGCTGGCCGGCGTGGCCGCTCTGGCCTGGCTGGCCTGGATGGCCCGCGCCCAGCGCAACAGCCGCGATGAATGGCTGCGCCTGATGGACAGGACCCGCGCCCGGCTGCGCCGCATTGGCCTGCAGGCCGACGCCAGCCTGCCCCCGCGCGCGCTGGCAGCCCAGGTCATGGACCGCTGGGGCCAGGACGACGCCACGGCCGCCAAGGCCCTGCGCGACTGGCTTTTGGACATGGAGCGCCAGCGCTACGCACGCGCCCCCCAATCCGTCCCCCGATCCGCACCCCAGTCCGCACCCAATTCCGCACCCGATACCCCCGGCCTGCCCGCCCTGCGACGCCAATGGCGGGCGCTGGACTGGCCACGCAATCCGCAGCCACGGCCACAAGCCGCCGCTGCCGGCCCCACGACAAGCACACCATGACCAAGCAACGACTGATCCCTTCCGCCCTGCTGCTGCTGCTTGCGGCCGCCGCCCTGCCCTGCGGCGCGCTGGCGAGCAAGCCGGCGCCCGCCCAGACCGGCGCAGCCAAGACTGCCGCCAAGTCCACGGCCAAACCTTCCACGAAAAAGCGCACGGCCGCTGCTGCCGCCGCCACGGCGGCAGGCGGCGCCGCCGTGGCCAGGACCGTGCAGGGCAGCACCCCCTACGGAGAACGGCCTGATGCCATGCAGATGGCCGCCGACATTGCGATGCGCCACGACCTGCCGGTGGACTGGGTGCGCGACACCATCGCCCAGGCGCGCTTTCTGCCCCAGGTTCCCCGCCTGATGACGCCGGCTGCCCAGGGCACGGCCAAGAACTGGGGCGTCTACCGCAGCCGCTTTGTCGAGCCCGTGCGCATACGCGCCGGAACACGCTTTTGGCAGGCCAATGCCGCCGCGCTGGCGCGTGCCGAAAAGCAGTACGGCGTGCCGGCCGAAATCATCGTCGGCATCATCGGCGTGGAGACCATCTACGGCCAGCAGATGGGCAACTTCCGCGTGATCGACGCCCTGGCCACGCTGAGCTTCGACTTCCCCGCAGCCCACCCCCGCGCGCAGGCACGCACCGAGTACTTCCGCGGCGAGCTGGAGCAGTTCCTGCGCTTCACGCACCGCGCCGCAACGGACCCGTTCTCGCTGCGCGGCAGCTACGCGGGCGCCATGGGCATGGGCCAGTTCATGCCCAGCAGCTGGGTGAAGTGGGCAGTGGACTTCGACGGTGACGACCGCATCGACCTGTTCGGCAGCGCGGCCGACGCCATCGGCTCGGTGGCCAACTACTTTGTCGCGCATGGCTGGAAAAGCGGCATGCCCACCCACTACCCTGTGATCATGCAGGCCCAGGGCGCCGACCTGGCCGCCCTGCTGGCGCCCGACATCCTGCCCCAGTTCACGGCCGACGAGATGGCTGCGCGCGGCGTGCAACTGCCGGGCAGCGGCGCGGCGCATCAAGGGCCGCTGGCCCTGGTCAAGCTGGAGAACGGCGCGCAGGGCCAGCCGCTGTACATCGCGGGCACGGAGAACTTCTATGCCATCACGCGCTACAACTGGTCCAGCTACTACGCGCTGTCCGTGATCGAACTGGGCCAGGAAGTCGCGGCGGCCATGGGCCGCTGATCCGGGCCATCCAAACCGTCGAGGCGGTCAGGGCCGGCGCATGCGGCACATCGCAGGCTGCTCGGCACGCGCCGCCTCGATCTCTCGCACCACGCGGAAGCCGTAGCCCGAGCCCTCCACATCGAAGGGCACGCCGGGCGCGCCCTGCCTGTCCATGACGCCGACCACCAGCGCCTGCTGGAACTGGTGGTCGGCCGCGCGCATGCGGCCCTTGCGCCCGGCCAGCGCCACCTCGGCGCTTTCCAGCGCCTGCGCCACGGCCACCGTGTCGGTGCTGCCCGCACGCGCCATGGACTGGGCCAGGGCCTCGATCATCAGTTGCATGCGCATGTGCACATAGTCATCGGCAGGCCTGGGAAAGCGCTCGCGGAATGCCTTGTAGAAGGCCTGGCTATCAGGGCCCGGCACGTTGGGCAGCCAGTCGGCCACGGCCAGCACCTTGCCCACGCCGGCCTCGCCTAAAGCGGCTGGCGCGCCCAGCGCATTGCCGTAGAAGGTGTAGAAGCGGCCGTCAAAACCCGCCTCCCGCGCGGCCTTGACCAGCAGCATCAGATCGTTGCCCCAGTTGCCTGTGATCACGGCCTGGGCGCCGCTGGCCTTGATCTTGGCGGCATAGGGCGCAAAGTCCTTGACGCGCCCCACGGGGTGCAGCTCGTCGCCCACGATGGCCACATCGGGCCGCTGCGCGGCCAGCTGGCGCCGTGCCTCGCGCAGCACGGCCTGGCCAAAGCTGTAGTCCTGCCCGATCAGGTAGGCGCTGCGCACGGCCGCGTCCTCGCGCAGCACCTGCATCAGCGCGGCCATGCGCATGTCGGCATGGGCGTCGAAGCGAAAGTGCCAGAAGCTGCAGCGCTCGTTGGTGAGCGCAGGATCGACGGCCGAGTAGTTCAGGTACAGCACGCGCCGGGCCGGATCGCGCTCGTTGTGCTTGGCAATGGCATCGACCAGCACGGCCGCCACGGCCGATGAATTGCCCTGCATGACCACGCGCGCACCGCCGTCGATGGCTGCGCGCAGCGCGGACAGCGCCTCCTCGTTCTGGCCCTTGCTGTCATGGCGTTCGATGGCCAGGGGCCGGGCGCCGCCCTGCGCGGCCGGCAGTGGCACACCGCCGCGCGCATTCACGCGCTCGGTGGCCCACAGCAGGTTGCGGAACACGGCCTCGCCCGTGTTGGCAAAGGGGCCGGACAGGCTTTCGATCAGCGCCAGCCGTATGGGCTCGCCGCGCGGCGGGGGCACGGGCTGTCCGCGTTCGTTTGCGGCCAGGGCCGCCAGCGCGGGCGCAGCAAATAGCGCCATGGCACCGCTTTTCAAGACCTTGCGGCGCAATTTATTCATGGCTTTTTCCCTCTTGAAATGCGTTCAACGCCGCTCAACTACGCTCCATGCGGCGACAACTTCGATGAAGCCGCGCAGTTTATAGGAGCCACTTCACCATGATCTTCTCGCCTGTTCTCCGCCGCAACGCCTTCAACCCCCAAGCCGCCGATCTGGCCCTGCAGCGCTTCCTGCAAGGCACCCTGGGCAACGCCGCCCCCTCCCCCTCGTCGGTGCAGGTGCAGCGCGATGAAAAGGCCACGACGCTGCAGCTGGATGTGCCCGGCCTGTCCCGCGAGCAGCTGCAGCTGAGCATCGAAGGCGCCGTGGTCCGTCTGTCCAGCGTCGAGGGTGCGCCCCGCCAGGTGCAGCGCGCCTGGGAGCTGGACCATGAGATCGACACTGCCGCCAGCAACGCAAAGCTGGAAAACGGCGTGCTCACGCTGTCCCTGGCCCGCCTGGAGCCGCAGAGCAAGGCCACCACGCTGAGCATCCAGTAAATCCGGTCAGCGAGTTTGTGCACCCGGGCTGTCAACCAATCCTTTCTTCCCTCCTCTTAGCAAGGTGACAGCCCGTTTTCAAAGCCCGGCACATGCCGGGCTTTTTTTGTGCTGCACAGGCTGCGCCTCGAGGTGGCCCGCCGCACAGCGCGGCGATGGGGAAGGCAGAGGCGGCCGAAGAATCAGGCCAGCGAATCGAGCGGCCAGCGCGGCTTGACGTCGAAGGCGTAGTGCCTGTTGGCCACTTCCCGGCCCGCCTGCAGGCGCATGGCGGCGGCCATGGCGATCATGGCGCCGTTGTCGGTGCACAGGTGCAGCTCGGGGTAGTGCACGCGCAGCTTGCGCTTGGCGCAGGCCGCATCCAGCTGGGAGCGCAGCAGCCGGTTGGCACCCACGCCGCCGGCCACGACCACGCGCTTCATGCCGGTCTGCTGCAGCGCGGCCAGGGTCTTCTTGACCAGCACCTCGACGATGGCGGCCTGCGTGCTGGCGGCCAGGTCGGCCTTGCGCGCCTCCAGGTCTTCGCCCAGCTTCTTCGCCTGTGTCAGCACGGCCGTCTTCAGGCCGGCGAAGGAGAAGTCCAGGTCGCCCGAATGCAGCAGCGGCCGGGGCAGCTTGAAGGCCTGGGCATCGCCGCCTTCGGCCAGGCGCGAGAGCACGGGACCGCCCGGATAGGGCAGGCCCATGAGCTTGGCCGATTTGTCGAAGGCCTCGCCGGCCGCGTCATCGATGGTCTCGCCCAGGATGGCGTAGCTGCCCACGCCGTCCACGCGCATCAGCTGCGTATGGCCGCCCGAGACCAGCAGGGCCACGAAGGGGAATTCGGGGGGATCGGCGCTCAGGAAGGGCGACAGCAGATGGCCTTCCAGGTGGTGCACGCCCAGCACGGGCTTGTTCAATGCCGCAGCCATGGCGCAGGCCACGCCCGCACCCACCAGCAGCGCGCCGGCCAGGCCGGGGCCGCGCGTGAAGGCGATCACATCGACCTGGTCCAGCGTGCGGCCGGACTCGCCCAGCACGTTTTCGGTCAGCGGCAGCACGCGGCGGATGTGGTCCCGGCTGGCCAGCTCGGGCACCACGCCGCCGTAGGCGCGGTGCATGTCGATCTGGCTGTGCAGCGCATGGGACAGCAGCGTGGGCACGCCCGTGCCATCGGGGGCCTCGACCAGGGCCACGCCGGTTTCATCGCAGGAGGATTCGATCCCCAGAATCAGCAAACTCATGGGGCTGAAGTGTAGAACCTGCGGGCGCGGCGCACGGCCACCGGCCTCAATGGCCCCTGGCAGGCGGGCAGTTGCACGGCCGGCGCTCCGCTACAGGTTGTCTATGTAGGAAGAGCGCGAGAACCGCACGGGCTCGAAGCCGTCGGAGGTCCAGATTTCGCTGGCGATCAGCGCCTGGGCATCCATGGGGCGGGCAAAGTAAAAGCCCTGCAGCTCGTCGCAGCCCAGCGCCTGCAGCACTTCGCGCTGCTGCTGGTTGGTCACGCCTTCGGCCACCACGCGCAGTTCCAGCGCATGGGCCAGGCGCACGATGGCATCGACCACCGCCCGCGCATCGCTCTTGAGGGCCACGTCGCGCACAAAGCTGCGGTCGATCTTCACCTCGTCGGCGCACAGCTGGCGCAGCAGGGCCAGGCTGGAGTAGCCGGTGCCGAAGTCGTCGATGGAGATCTGCACGCCCATGCCCGTGAGTTCGGCAATCACGGCCATGGTGGTCTTGTCGTCCTCCATGGCCACGGACTCGGTGATCTCGAAGACCAGTTGCTCGGGCCGGATGTGGTGCCTTGCGATCGCCTCGGCGATGAACTGCGCCAGCCGCGTCTGAAAGAGCTGGTAGCCCGAGATATTGATGGACACCCGCATGAAGCGCCGCTCGCGCGCCCATTGCGCGGTCTGGCGGCAGGCCTCGTCGATGACCCAGTCGCCGATCTCGCTGATCAGGCCAAAGCGCTCGGCCAGCGGGATGAACACGCGGGGACTGATCAGGCCGAACTGCGGGTGGTTCCAGCGCGCCAGCGCCTCCACGCTGCGGATGCGGCCCGTGCGGGTATCGATCTTGGGCTGATAGAACAGCACCAGCTGCTGGCTGGCCACGGCGCGGCGCAGGGCCTGCTGCAGGTCGAACTGCGCGGCCACGCCCTGGCGCATGCTTTCCTTGAAGATGGCGTAGGTGTTCCCGCCGGCACGCTTGGCCGTGTACATGGCGGCATCGGCCGCCGCCATGAGCTTTTCCTTCTTGCCATGGTCGGGATAGATGGCCACGCCGATGGAGCTGCTGATGGAGACCGCCTTTCCCGGCAGGTCGAACGGCTGGCTCAAGGCCTTCTGCACGCGGCCTGCCATGGCCACGGCGTCGTCCACCGAAGCCAGGCAGCCGAGCAGCAGCACGAACTCGTCGCCACCCACGCGAGCCAGCGTGTCCGATTTGCGCGTCATATGGCCCAGGCGCACGGCCACCTGGCACAGCAGCGCATCACCGGCGGCATGGCCTTCCACATCGTTGATGGGCTTGAATCCATCCAGGTCGATGTACAGCAGGCCCACGCGCACCGGCCCGCAGGGCCCCGGCTGCTCCACCGAGCTGTCGGCGCGCGCAATCGTGCGGCCCAGCCGGTATTCGAACAGCGCCCGGTTGGCCGTACCGGTCAACGGGTCCCGGAAGGCGATGCGCTTGAGCTTCACATTGGCGCGCAGCAATTTCTCATTGCTCTGCTTGAGCGACTGCGTCAGGCGCTGCGCCTTGCAGCGCATGCGGATGTAGAGCACCGAGCACACCAGCAGGAAGGCCACGAACGCACCGGCGCCCCACGGGCCGAGGGCATGCCATCCAGCGAACCAGACGCCCTCATCGGCCAATTGCGCCGACGCGACGCCATCCTGGGCAGCCGCAGGCACCTGACCCTGCGCCATGCAGGGCAGCAGCGAAGCCAGCCAGCACGCAAATGCCGGGCTGCGCCAGCGCGCAGGCATCCACCGGGACACCCCATCGGTCATGAACAGCGAATGCATGGGGAAAAACCGATCTTCTCGTGATATTTCAAACTCATGCCGATTCAGCCTCACTGCCGCATTGCGCAGCCCAATGCCGTGGTCTGCGTTGCCATGTGCGCCGGATGAACGGGGCTTTTCTTGAAAAACCGCCCCATTCGCTTTGCAAACATTCGACACGCTTACACGTCAGTTTGTGTATCGAAAATTTCAAATCATTAAAAAAATTCTATCAAATCATCGATACCGTGCCCATGCAAGCACCGCGCGACGCCCCCGGCATGGGAATTGCATCCAGGCCCCTTGCACCAAGGCAAACTGCATCAAGGCAGGCAGACAGGACCAAGCCCCCATGAAAACCGCTCTCAACTTTCTTGTGGCCGCGCGGCAGTGCGAAATCGGCGAGCTGGAGCAACTGCAGCGCACCAGCGCCCTGGTGGATCTGCTCAGCCGCCTCATCCATGCGCTGCAAAAGGAGCGCGGCCTGTCCAACGTGTTTCTGGCCAGCGCAGGCGCGCGCGGCGGCCCGGCACGGCTGGCGCAGATGGCCGAGTGCGACCGCATGGCCGCTGCGGCGCGCGACGGCTTCGAGCGGGTGGACATGCAGCCCGGCGGTGCGGGACTCACCGGCCACCCCGGCCATGGCGCGCGGCTGTTCAGCCGCATCGCCCATGTGCTGCAGTGCCTGGACGCCCTGCCCGCGCTGCGCGAGCGCGTCGCCGGCCGCGCGCTGTCGCCGGAGGCGGCCACGGCCCTCTATATCGATCTGGTGGCCGGCCTGCTGGCCGTGGTCTTCGAGGCGGCGGACAGCGCGCCCGAGCCCGGCATCTCGCGCCTGCTGGTGGCCTTGTTCAACTTCATGCAGGGCAAGGAGTTCGCGGGCCAGGAGCGCGCCACGGGCGTGGCTGCGTTCGGCGCGGGCGTGAGCGATGCGCTGCGCCAGCAGCACTGGCTGCACCTGATCGCCTCGCAGGAGCGCTGCTTTCAGGTCTTTGCGGAGTTCGCGCCGCCCCATTCCCTGGCCCTGTGGCAAGAAAGCAGCGCGGCCGACGCCACGCTGGCCGTGATCGAGCGGCTGCGCCGCGTGGGCTGCACGGCCACGGCGGGCGCGCCTTTGTCCGTGGAGATGGCCGAGCCCTGGTTCGACAACTGCTCGCAGCGCATGGACGCGCTGCAGACCGTCGAGGCCCGCCTGACGGCCGAGCTGCAGCAGCAATGCCAGCACCGCATTGCCGATGCCCGCGCCGCCCTGCAGACGCTGCTGCAGGCGCCGCAGGCATTGGCGACCACGCCGGTCTCGGCCACGCTGGCGCCGGGCGAGCTGCAGCCGCCGGCCGCACGGCTGGGGCCGCAATTGGACCGTTCCGTGATGGACCTGGTGCAGGACCAGTCGCAGCGCCTGCAGGCCATGCAGGCCGAGCTGGAGACCGTGCGCGCCACGCTCACGGAGCGCAAGCTGCTGGAACGCGCCAAGGGCCTGCTGATGGCGCGGCGCCAGCTCAGCGAAGGCGAGGCCCACAAGCTGCTGCGCCAGACCGCCATGAACCAGAACCGCCGCCTGGCCGATGTGGCGCAGGCCGTGCTTTCCATGGCCGATCTCCTGCCACCTGCGCATTGAACGCCGGGCCGGTGCGAGCCATGCTGCAGTGCAGCACCGACTTGGTGCCATGGAACGCACCAGAAGGTGGCCCGGCGAGGATTGCAAGGCCGATGGACGGCATGGCCCCCTGTGAACACGGCCTGGCACGCTTTCTGCATTGACTTTGGCAACTCCCGGCCAAAGGCGGCCGGGACCCCGGTCTTGATTCAAGGCCCCAGGACAACGGCGTCACTCTCCCCGCGCAGCGCGGCTGGAGAGGACGCCGTTTTGCTTGGAACAGGGCCCGTTTGCAAGTGTTCCATTCCCGACGATCGAAGGAGTTCCGCCATGGCGTCAAGCCCCAAGCCCACCACAGGCCCTCTCACCGCCGGCCCGGCCCTGCCCCGGCGCGACTTTCTGCGCCAGGCCGGCACGCTGGCAGGCGGTGCGGCGCTCTACACCCAGCTGGGCCACCATGGCGCCTGGGCGGCCGGCTCGGATGCGCCAGAGAAGAAAGAGGTGCGCATCGGCTTCATCCCGCTGACCGACTGCGCCAGCGTGGTCATGGCCTCGGTGCTGGGGATCGATCAGAAGTACGGCGTCAAGATCATTCCCTCCAAGGAAGCGAGCTGGGCCAGCGTGCGCGACAAGCTGGTCAACGGCGAGCTGGACTTTGCCCACGTGCTCTACGGCCTGGTCTACGGCGTGCACCTGGGCGTGGGCGGCGCCAGGAAGGACATGGCCGTGCTGATGACGCTCAACCACAACGGCCAGGCCATATCGCTGTCGAAGAAACTGGCCGACAAGGGTGCCGTCAATGGCGCGGGCCTGGCCAAGCTGATGGCCAGCGAAAAGCGCGAATACACCTTTGCCCAGACCTTTCCCACGGGCACGCACGCCATGTGGCTGTACTACTGGCTGGCGGCCAACGGCATCCACCCGCTCAAGGATGCCAAGGTCATCACCGTGCCGCCGCCGCAGATGGTGGCCAATATGCGCGTGGGCAACATGGACGGCTTTTGCGTGGGCGAGCCCTGGAACCACCGCGCCATCATGGACGGCATCGGCGTCACGGCCGCCACCACCCAGTCCATCTGGCAGGACCACCCCGAAAAGGTGCTGGGCACCACGGCCGAGTTCGCACGCCAGAACCCCAACACGGCACGCGCCGTGACGGCGGCCATCATCGAGGCCAGCCGCTGGATCGACGAGAGCCTGGCCAACAAGACCCGCATGGCCGAGACCATCGCCGGCAAGGCCTATGTGAACACCGGCGTGGACGCCATCAACCAGCGCATCCTGGGCCGCTACCAGGACGGCATGGGCAAGACCTGGGACGACCCCAACCACATGAAGTTCTACGGCGACGGCAGCGTGGGCTACCCCTACCTGTCCGACGGCATGTGGTTCCTGACCCAGCACAAGCGCTGGGGCCTGCTCAAGGACCACCCCGACTACCTGGGCGTGGCCCGCTCCATCAACCGCCTGGACATCTACCAGCAGGCCGCCACCGCCGCCAAGGCCCCGCTGCCCAAGGCGGAGATGCGCAGCAGCAAGCTCATGGATGGCACTGTCTGGGACGGCAAGGATCCGCGCAAGTACGCAGACAGCTTTGCCATCAAGGCCTGAGAGATCCCCTTTGAAGCCCCACCCCACAGAGGAACACACCATGGTCAGCGCCGTCTTCCACTTCCCGGCCGAATCCGCTGCCGCGCCGGCAGCCGCCTCCACACCGATCTCCGCGCAGGTCTCCGGGCCCGCCGCTCCAGCCGCGCCGGCCACCCAGGCCCGGGCACCCGCCGCCCCGCGCGACTGGGCAGCGCTCTCGCGTGCCTTCTGGCTGGCCGTGCTGCCGCCGCTGTGCGGCCTCGGTTTGCTGGTGGGCGTGTGGTCCCTGGTGGCCGCGGGCTCGGGCCAGAGCATTCCGGGGCCCCTGGCGACCTGGCAGCAGGCGGTGGAGATTTTCAGCGACCCGTTCTACCGCAACGGCCCCAATGACCAGGGCGTGGGCTGGAATGTGCTCGCTTCGCTGCAGCGCGTGGCCGTGGGCTTTGGCCTGGCGGCGCTGGTCGGCATTCCGGCCGGCTTCGTGATCGGGCGCTTCAACTTCCTGTCGCGCATGTTCAACCCGCTGATCAGCCTGCTGCGCCCGGTGTCGCCGCTGGCCTGGCTGCCCATCGGCCTGCTGGTCTTCAAGGGCGCCAACCCGGCGGCCATCTGGACCATCTTCATCTGCTCCATCTGGCCCATGCTCATCAACACCGCCGTGGGCGTGCAGCGCGTGCCGCAGGACTACATGAACGTGGCGCGCGTGCTCAACCTCAGCGAATGGAAGATCGCCACCACCATCCTGTTCCCCGCCGTGCTGCCCTACATGCTGACCGGCGTGCGCCTGGCCGTGGGCACGGCCTGGCTGGTCATCGTCGCGGCCGAGATGCTCACCGGCGGCGTGGGCATCGGCTTCTGGGTCTGGGACGAGTGGAACAACCTCAACGTCAAGAACATCATCATCGCGATCTTCGTGATCGGCATCGTGGGCCTGCTGCTGGAGATGGCCCTGGTCAAGCTGGCAACGGCATTTACGTTCGAAGAGGTGAAGGCATGAATGCATCGTCCAAGTTCATCGAGGTCCAGGGCGTGGAGCAGAGCTTCAAGACCGCCAAGGGCCTGTTTCCGGCGCTGCGCAATATCGACCTGACCATTGCGCGGGGCGAATTCGTCTCGCTGATCGGCCACTCGGGCTGCGGCAAGTCCACCCTGCTGAACCTGATCGCGGGCCTGACCACGCCCACCACGGGCGTGCTGCTGTGCGCCAACAAGGAGATCAAGGGCCCCGGGCCCGAGCGCGCCGTGGTCTTCCAGAACCACTCGCTGCTGCCCTGGCTGACCTGCGAGGGCAACATCCACCTGGCCGTGGAGCGCGTCTATGGCCGCACGGAAAGCCGCGCCCAGCTCAAGGCACGCACCCTGGCCGCGCTGGAGCTGGTGGGCCTGGCCCATGCCGCGCACAAGCGGCCCGGTGAAATCTCGGGCGGCATGAAGCAGCGCGTGGGCATTGCGCGCGCGCTGTCGATGGAGCCGCAGGTGCTGCTGATGGACGAGCCCTTCGGCGCGCTCGATGCGCTCACGCGCGCCAAGCTGCAGGACGAGCTGCTGGAGATCGTGGCGCGCACGCAAAGCACCGTGGTCATGGTCACCCACGATGTGGACGAGGCCGTGCTGCTGTCCGACAAGATCGTGATGATGACCAACGGCCCGGCAGCCACCATCGGCGAGGTGCTGGAAGTCGGCATCGCCCGGCCGCGCAACCGCGTGGCGCTGGCCGAGGACGACCGCTACCGCGAGTGCCGCAAGGCGGTGATCGACTTCCTCTACACACGCCAGGGGCATGTGGAAAAGGCGGCCTGAACCTTCGCCGGTCCTGCCGCCTTCCAGGCCCTGCACAGAGCGGGCCGGCCGAGCCCCGGCTCAGTGCCGGCCCGAGATGTAGTGCTCCAGCTGCTCGATGATGAACTTCTGCTCGGAGATGATGTCCTTGACCAGGTCTCCGATGGAGATCAGGCCCAGCAGCTTGCCGCCCTCGTCCACCACGGGCAGGTGGCGCAGCCGGTTCTCGGTCATCACCGCCATGCATTCCTGCGTGGTCTGGGTGGGGCCGACGAAGAGCACGTCGCGCGTCATCACGTCGCGCACCAGGGTGGCGCCCGAGGTGCGCCCCAGCAGCGCGATCTTGCGCGCGTAGTCGCGCTCGGTGACGATGCCTGCGATCTCGCTGCCCTCCATCACGAGCAGGGCTCCAATGCCCTTGTCGGCCATGAGCCGCAGCGCGTCGAGCACGGAATCGGTAGGCGCGATGCTGTACACCGCGCCGCTGGCCTTGGACTTGAGAATGTCTGCAACTGCTGTCATGGGTGCCTTTCAGTCGTTCGCCAATTCGGTTCTAGTGTCATCCGAACTGCGCCCAAAAAGCAACAGGGCCAGCGCGTGTATGCACACGCACCGGCCCTGCCCGATTCAGTGAATGCGGCCCTTCAGCGGCGACCACCCAGCAGACTGCCACCAATCTTCATCAGATCGCTGAGACCTACCTGGCCGTCGCCATCCTGATCGAGCAGGCTGCCCAGCAAACCACCACCCAGACCGCCCTGCTGCTGCGCCTGCGTATGCTCGCGGCCCAGCACCTGGCCCAGGCCGCCGGCATCCATGCCGCCTGCGCTCACGCGCTGTGCAAGAAAGGACATGACGATGGGGGCCAGCAGCTGCAGCAGCTGGGCCGCGCCGCCGCTGCCCAGGCCCGTGGCCTGGCCCAGTCCGTCCTGCGCGCGCTGCTGGTTGCCGCCCAGGATGTGGCCCAGGATGGCCGCGCCATCGAGCCCGCCACCTGCATTGCCGCCCGCGCCTGCGCCGCCGCCCAGCAGCGAGCCCAGCAGGCCGCCGAGGTCCAGGCCACCGGCGCCGCCGCCGCCGCTGGCCGCGCCATGGTCGCGCTGCAGCGCGCCGAAGAGATTGGCCGCGCCCTGCGGATCGGCCGCATTGCGGCCCAGCGAGGCCAGCAGCACGGGCAGGGCCGCGCCCACGGCGCTTTCGGTCTGGGCGGGGCTGGCGCCGATCTGGTCCGCCATCTGCTGCATGGGCGCGCCCTGCAGTTGGGCCATCAGTTCGGCGGCCAGGGAAGAGCTGGAGTTCATGGTCGTTCCTTCATCCGGTCGCCCGGTCAACACAAAGCCACATGGTATGCGCAAGCCTGCGCAGCGCACATGACGGCGCCACGTCCAAGTGTCAACGATGTTTTCCAGCGGCCGCAGCACCCCGCAGGGATCAGGTCGTGGTCAGCACCCTCTGCGGCTGCGCGCGCGCCTGCCGCATCTGTGGCGGGCTCTGCACCTGGCTGCGTGACTGGCTCTGTGCCTGGGCCTTCATGGACCGGCGCAGGGCCACGGCATCGCCCGCTGCGGCAGGCGAGCGGCCCGTGGCGTCCAGCCGGAACACCTGCACGGTTTCCGACACGGTCTGCGCCTGGGCCTGCAAGGCCATGGCCGATGCCGCGTTCTGCTCGACCAGGGCCGCGTTCTGCTGCGTGATGCTGTCCAGATGCGCCACGGCCGCGTTGACCTGCGAGATGCCGCTGAGCTGCTCGCTGGAGGCGCTGTGGATCTCGCCGATCAGCAGGCTCACGCGCCGCACCAGATCCAGCGATTCGATCATGGTCTTCTGCGCCACCTCGGTCCTCTGGTTGCCGTCCAGCACCTTGGCGGCGGAATCGTCGATGAGCTCGCGGATCTCCTTGGCCGCCGCCAGCGTGCGCTGCGAGAGGCTGCGCACCTCGGCCGCCACGACCGCAAAGCCCCGGCCCTGGTCGCCTGCGCGCGCGGCCTCCACCGCAGCGTTCAGCGCCAGGATATTGGTCTGGAAGGCGATGGAGTCGATGAGCTGCGTGATCTCTCCGATGCGCCCCGACGCGGCCTGGATCTGCTTCATGGTGGCGGCCACGCCATCGACGGCGCCGCTGCTGCGTTCGGCCACCTCGCTGGCCTGGGCGGCCAGGTCCGTGGCCTGGCGGGCCGAGTCGGCCGTGTGCTTGACGGTGCCCGTGATCTCCTCCATGGAGGCCGCCGTCTGCTGCAGGTTGCCCGCCTGGGTTTCGGTGCGCGCGGACAGGTCATGGTTGCCCTGCGCGATTTCCCGGCTGGAGATCTGCATCTTGTCGCTTTCCTCGCGCGCATCGCGCACGATGGACAGCAGGTTCACGTTGAGCTGGCTCAGCGCCTTCTGCAGATCGCCCACCACGTCCTTGCGCGTGATGCGTATGGTCTGCGTCAGGTCGCCGGCCGCCAGGCGGTTGGCCAGCAGCACCATCTGCGCCAGCGGCGCCACGGTCAGCCGGTAGGCCCAGGCCCCGGCCAGGCCCGTGAAGATGCAGACCGCCAGCCAGGCCAGCGCAGACCATGCGTCCAGCGTATGCCCACCGGCCAGCGCCGCGCCAAAGGCCGCCGCCACCACCATGAAGAAGATCAGCACCAGCTTGCCGGCCAGGCCCAGGCTCAATGCGCTGGCCAGGCGGCCGCGCAGGTTGTTGCGCAGCAGGTGGCCGGCACGCAGCACGTGGACCCGGCGCCCGGCGTCCTTCTCGGCGCGCATGGTGGCGTAGAGGCGCTCGGCCGCATCGGTCTGCTCGCGCGTGGCCTCGGTGCGCACCGACATGTAGCCCGAGGGCCGGTCGCCATCCATCAGCGGGGTGACATTGGCCATGACCCAGTAGAAGTCGCCGTTCTTGCGCCGGTTCTTCACGGGGGCGGACCAGGGCAGGCCCGCCGAGATGGTCTCCCACATGTCGCGGAAGGCTTCCTCGGGCATGTCGGGGTGGCGGATCATGTTGTGGGGCTGGCCCAGCAGGTCTTCGCGCTCGTAGCCGCTGACCTCGATGAACATCGGGTTGCAGTAGAGGATGCGGCCCTTCAGGTCCGTGGTGGAGACCAGGGTCTGGCCCTTGGGAAACGAGTACTCGCGCGTACTGACCGGCAGATTCACTCTCATAGGCATCCTCCCTTGAAGAAGAAAAATCCTGCGTGCCCCATCCGGCCCAGCGAACCGCTGGCCGGAGTTCAAAGTTTTTACCCCGAATCGCCACATTTGAAACAAATAAAAACAAAACCTCCATTGGATTCAGACATCTGATAGGACCGTATCGATAGCACGCGCACCGCTTTGATGCATGCGGCGCACCAGCCTGGCACGGCCGCGCGGACTCGCGTCCCCGGGCGATCAGTCGCCACAGGGCAGCAGGCCTGGCACGCAGCTTGCTAAATCCAGGGCGTGGCCATGCAGGGCCGCAGGGCCAGGCGCAACGACGTGCCACGGCCCGGGACAAAGGCGTCACCCCGCGCGCAGCCATCGGCCGCGCAGCGTGGGGACGCCTTTTTTGTTTTCCGAACCGCAACGGGGGCACGATGAAAAAATCCAGGCTGGTGATGGTGGGCAACGGCATGGCCGGCGTGCGCACGCTGGAGGAGCTGCTCAAGATCGCGCCCGACCTCTACGAGATCACGGTATTCGGGGCCGAGCCCCACCCCAACTACAACCGCATCATGCTGTCGCCCGTGCTGGCGGGCGAGCAGCGGCTGGACGAGATCATCCTCAACGACTGGTCCTGGTATGCGCAACACGGCATCACCCTGCATGCGGGCTGCCGCGTGCACGCAGTCGACCGGGCGCGCCGCGTGGTGCACGCCGTGGACGCGGCCGGACAGCCGGTGAGCGCCGAGTACGACCGGCTGATCCTGGCCACGGGCTCGCGCCCCTTCATGCTGCCCGTGCCCGGGCGCGAGCTGGAAGGCGTGCTGGGCTACCGCGACATTGCCGACACCCAGGCCATGATCGCGGCGGCCGCCAGCCACCGCCATGCCGTGGTCATCGGCGGCGGCCTGCTGGGCCTGGAGGCCGCCAACGGACTCATGAAGCGCGGCATGGACGTTACCGTGGTGCATGCGGGCGAGCGCCTGCTGGACCGCCAGCTGGACGAAACCGCCGCCGCCTTGCTGCAGGCCTCGCTGGCCGAGCGCGGCATGCGCTTTCTGATGCAGGCCCAGACCCGGGCGCTGACGGGCGACGGCCAGGGCCGCGTGGCCTGCGTGCACCTGCAGGACGGGCGCGAGGCACCGGCCTCGCTGGTGGTCATGGCCGTGGGCATCCGGCCCGAGACCACGCTGGCCGAGCAGATGCGCCTGCACGTGCAGCGCGGCATCGTGGTCAGCGACACGCTGCAGACCGTGACCGACCCGCGCATCTACGCCGTGGGCGAGTGCGCGGCGCACCGGGGCGTGGCCTACGGGCTGGTGGCGCCGCTGTTCGAGCAGGGCAAGGTGCTGGCCAACCACCTGGCGGAGATGGGCATCGGCCGCTATCCGGGCTCGCAGACCTCGGCCAAGCTCAAGGTCACGGGCATCCATCTGTTCAGCGCGGGCGATTTCCGCGGCGACGAGGGCACGGAGGAAATCGTGCTCAGCGACCCCGGCGCGGGCGTGTACCGCAAGCTTGTGCTGCGCGGTGACAGGCTGGTCGGCGCCTGCCTGTATGGCGACACCGAGGACGGTGGCTGGTACTTCCGCCTGTTGCGCGATGGCGTGGCAGTGCAGGAACTGCGCGACCGCCTCATGTTCGGCGAAAGTCAAGCCAGCCAGGCCAGCCAGGCCGACCCGGCCAGCGGCCCGTGACGGCGCCCGTGCCCTGCCCCTCCCTCATCCACCCCAGGCCCACCATGCAAGAAACCCGATCCACCTGCCCCTATTGCGGCGTAGGCTGCGGCGTCCTCATCGAAAGCGATGGTGCGCGCATCACGGGCGTGCGCGGCGATCCGGCGCACCCCGCCAACCACGGCCGCCTGTGCACCAAGGGCAGCACCCTGCACCTGACGGCCTCGCCCGCCCTGGCACGGCAGACGCGGCTGCTGCAGCCCGCGCTGCGTGCCACGCGCGGTGCGGCGCCCCAGGATGTGGGCTGGGATGCCGCACTGGACCTGGCCGCCGGCAGGCTGGCCTCCATCGTGCAGGAGCACGGCCCCGACGCCGTGGGCCTGTATGTGAGCGGCCAGTTGCTGACCGAGGACTACTACGTCTTCAACAAGCTGGCCAAGGGCCTGATCGGCACCAACAACATCGACACCAATTCGCGCCTGTGCATGAGCAGCGCCGTGGCCGGCTACAAGCTCACGCTGGGCGCCGACGCGCCACCGGCCTGCTACGAGGATGTGGACCATGCGGACTGCCTTTTCATCGCGGGCAGCAACGCGGCCTGGGCGCATCCCGTGCTCACGCGGCGCATCGAGCAGGCGCGTGCCGCGCGGCCGCAGATGAAGATCATCGTGGCCGACCCGCGCCGCACCGACACGGCCGGCATGGCCGACCTCTTCCTGCCGCTGCGCCCCGGCAGCGACACCCTGCTGTTCCACGGCATGCTGCACATCATGGAACTGGAAGGCTGGCTGGACCAGGCCTACATCGCACGCCACACCAGCGGCTTTGCCGACCTGCAGGCCCTGGTGCGGGAGGCCACGCCCGAGCGCGTGGGCGAGCTCTGCGGCCTGCCCCGGCACGATCTGTTCCAGGCCGCGCAATGGTTTGCGCTGGGCGGGGATGCACGCGACGGCGCCGCCCGTGGCGCCACGCTGAGCCTGTACTGCCAGGGCCTGAACCAGAGCAGCAACGGCACGGCCAAGAACGCCGCGCTGATCGGCCTGCACCTGGCCACGGGCCAGATCGGGCGCGCGGGCGCGGGGCCGTTCTCGCTCACGGGCCAGCCCAATGCCATGGGCGGGCGCGAGGTGGGCGGGCTGGCCAATCTGCTGTCGGCCCACCGCGACCTGGCCAACCCGGCCCACCGCGCCGAAGTGGCCGCACTGTGGGGCGTGGATGCCGTGCCGCCCCGCCCCGGCAAGACCGCCGTGGAGATGTTCGAGGCCGCCGCCGAGGGCGAGATCCGCGCGCTGTGGATAGCCTGCACCAACCCTGCGCAAAGCATGCCCGACCAGGCCCTGGTGCGGCGCGCGCTGCAGCGGGCCGAATTCGTCATCGTGCAGGAGGCCTTTGCCACCACCGCCACCTGCGCCTACGCCGACCTGCTGCTGCCTGCCACCACCTGGGGCGAGAAGATCGGCACGGTGACCAACAGCGAAAGGCGCATCTCGCGCGTGCGCCCCGCCGTGGCCGCACCCGGCGCCGCGCGCCATGACTGGCGCATTGCCGTGGACTGCGCGCGCCGCATGGAGGCACGGCTGCGCCCGGGCCGGCCCAGCCTCTTTCCCTACGACACCGAAGACGCCGCTGCCGGCGCCCAGGCCATCTGGAACGAGCACCGCGAGAGCACGCGCGGGCGTGACCTGGACATCACCGGCCTGTCCTGGGATCTGCTGGACGCGCAAGGCCCCCAGCAATGGCCGCTGCCCGAAGGCGCAGCCCAGGGCCGCGAACGGCTCTACGAAGACGGCCGCTTTCCCACGCCCGATGGCCGCGCACGCTTTGCCCTGCTGCCCTGGCAGCCGCTGGCCGAGCCGCCCGATGCGCACTATCCCTTCAGCCTGACCACGGGCCGGCTGCGCGACCAGTGGCACGGCATGAGCCGCACGGGCCAGCTGGGCCGTTTGTTCGGCCATGCGGCCGAGCCCTGCCTGCAAATGCACCCGCGGGACATGGCCGAGCGCGGCCTGCGCGCGGGCGACCTGGTGCAGATGAGCAGCCGGCGCGGCGCCCTGCTGGTGCCGGTGCAGCCCGATGACACGCTGACGCCCTCCCAGCTCTTCATGGCCATGCACTGGGGCGGCGAGTATCTGGGCGGCACTTCAATGGGCGGCACTTCAATGGGCGGCACTTCAATGGGCGGCGTCAATGCCCTGACCACACCGGCCTTGTGCCCCGGCTCCAAGCAGCCCGAACTCAAGCACACGGCCGTGAAGCTGCAAAAGGCCGAACTGCCCTGGACCCTGCTGGCCATGGCCTGGCTGCCCGAGGACCGGGTGCTGGCCGTGCGCGAGCAGTTGTCCGCCCTCATGCCGCACTTCGGCTTTGCCAGCTGCGTGCCCTTCGGCAATGCCGTCCCGCTGCAGGACGCCGCCCGGGCCCGGCACGGCGTGCTGCTGCGCGCCGCCGCGCATGAGGCGCCGGGCGAGGCCGTCCTCGCACGGATCGAATCCCTGCTGGGCCTGGATGCCGCCGACACCCTGCGCTACACCGACCGCCGCCGCCAGCACAGCCGCGCGCTGCGGCTGGACCGCCACAGCCTGTCCACCACGGTCGAGGCCCTGCTGCTGGCGGGCGACACGCGCGCGGGCAGCTGGCTGTCCACCCTGCTGCAGGACCAGATGCCGGCACAGGACTATGGCCGCCTGCTGCTCATGCCTTCGGGCTCGGCGCCGCTGGCCATCCAGCCGCGTGCGCGCCAGGTCTGTACCTGCTTCGATGTGGACGAGACCGCCATCGCAGGCGCGCTTGCGCGCTGCGAGGGCAGCGACGACGCGCGCCTGGCCGCGCTGCAGGGCCGGTTGCGCTGCGGCACCAATTGCGGCTCCTGCCTGCCCGAGCTCAAGCGCCTGGTGCGCCACATACCCCTGGCGAAGAGCCAGGAGACCGCATGAAAGAGGCGATTGAACAACGGGTTTGCATATATAGCGAAAAGTAATGAAACCTGCGGGAAAATATGCCCCCACAGGATTCCACCCACGATTGCAACGCCATGGGCATCAGCCAATACATCAAGGAAATAGGCCGCGGCGCACGCGGAGCCAAGGCGCTGGAGCGCCCGCAGGCGGCCGACCTGTTCGGCCAGGTGCTGGACGGCGGCGTCAGCGACCTGGAGATCGGGGCCTTTTGCATCGCCATGCGCATCAAGGGCGAGACCGTCGAGGAGATGAGCGGCTTCCTGGACGCCGTGCATGCGCGCGTCGCCCGTTTTCCCGCCGCGGCCAATGGCCGCCCCGTGATCGTGCTGCCCAGCTACAACGGCGCGCGCCGCCTGCCCGTGCTCACGCCCCTGCTGGCCCTGCTGCTGGCACGCGAAGGCCTGCCCGTGCTGCTGCACGGCATGCGCACCGAGGCGCGCCGCATCCTGGCCAGCGATGTGCTGCAGGCCCTGGGCATTGCGCCGCTGCCATCTCCCCAGGCCCTGGCCGGCGGCCAGGTGGCCCATATCCATACCGAGCATCTGCACCCGGCCCTGGCGCGCCTGCTGTCCGTGCGCGAGGTCATCGGCCTGCGCAACCCGGGCCACAGCGTGGTCAAGCTGCTGGCGCCCTGCGACGGCCCCTGCCTGCTGGTGACGGCCTACACCCATCCCGAGTACCTGCCCATGCTGCACGGCACCTTCGGGACGCTGGGCATGAATGTCCTGCTCTCGCGCGGGCTGGAAGGCGAGGTCGCGGCCGACCCGCGCCGGCTGCCGCGCTACGACGGCTTTGTGGCAGGCGCCCACCAGCTGCTGGCCGAGCAGCAAAGCGGCACCGCCTCCGACGTGCCGGGCCTGCCCGCCGAGATCGACGTGGACACCACGGCGCGCTACACCGAAGACGTGCTCGCGGGCAGGCTGCCCGTGCCGCCCGCGCTCACACGCCAGGTGGAACACATCGTCCACCTTGCCGATCAGATTCGCTGAATACCCCAGAAAAAACGGAGCCCCGCCATGACGACCCCGTCCCACACCCCCGCGAACACCGCCCGGCGCGGCACCTGCACCCTGGTCGGCGCCGGCCCCGGCGACCCGGAGCTGCTGACCATCAAGGCCCTCAAGGCCATACAGGCTGCCACCGTGCTGCTGGTCGATGACCTGGTCAGCGACGCCATCGTGGCCCATGCCGCGCCCACGGCGCGCATCGTCTACGTGGGCAAGCGCGGCGGCTGCAAGAGCACGCCCCAGGCCTTCATCGAAAAGCTCATGCTGAGCGCCGTGCAGGAGGGCGAGACCGTGGTGCGCCTGAAGGGCGGCGACCCCTTCATCTTCGGGCGCGGCGGTGAAGAGGTGGAGCACCTGCGCGAAGCGGGCGTCGAGGTCCAGGTCATCAACGGCATCACCGCCGGCCTGGCCGGGCTCACCAGCCTGGGCGCCCCGCTCACGCACCGCGACCGCGCGCACGGCGTGGTCTTCATCACGGGCCACGCCAAGCCCGGCGACAGCGGCACCGACTGGCGCCAGCTGGCCGCCACCGCGCGCGATGCGCGGCTCACCCTGGTGATCTACATGGGCGTGAGCAGCGTGGAGCACATCCGCGCCGAGCTGCTCAATGGCCTGCCCGCAGCCACGCCCGTGGCCGTGATCCAGCACGCCAGCCTGCCACAACAGCGCCACGCGCTGACCACGCTGGGCGCGCTGGTGGAGTGCATTGCCGACACGGGCCTGGGCAGCCCCAGCGTCATCGTCGTTGGCGATGTGGTCCATGGCGTACGGGCAATGGCCGAACCTCAGACGCAGCTTACCGCTGCGGTTGCAGCCGCCTGAGTGCGAGATTGCTGCAATCAAAAATCTATCGATTAATAAAAGTCATTAGTTTTCATTAAAAATCCCCTGTTGGCTGCCGAAACGGCGTTTAGACCGTTTTGGCAGACCGTCAGCTCCGCCAGGCGGCGGTAGCGCCATCGGGGGATTCCATGAAAACACCAGGCCTTACTTTCACTTCCACAGCTGCGCAGATACGGCTGTCCGCATGGCGGCGCACGTGGTCGCCGCTGCTGGCCGGCTGCGCGCTTGGCATGGCCCTGCTCATGCCCGGCCTGGCTGGAGGCGCCGAAATGGTGCTGGCCACGCGCGTCACGGCCGGTGCAAAACCCTGGCTCACGCCCGCGCACCGCCAGTGGCTGCAGGCGCGCGGGCCGCTGACCGTGGGCATTTCCCTGCCCGACCATCCTCCCCTGGAAATGATCGATGGCGAGCGCTTCCAGGGCATCACGGCCGACCACCTGGGCTTGCTGTTTCCCGCGCCGGTGCGCTTCAAGACCTATGGATCGCGCGTGGCCGTGCTCGATGCGCTGCGGCGCGGCGAGATCGACCTGGCCTGCGAGGGCACCGAGCTGGAGGCCGAACGCGCCGACCTGGCCCTGAGCGTGCCCTACCTGCCCAGCCAGCCCGTGCTGGTGTCGCTCTCGCATGCGCCCTTCGACGCGGAGCGCCGGGGCGCGCGGCTGGCCATGACGTCCGACCAGCTGTTGCGCTCCCAGGTTGCGGCCGCCTATCCTCTCAGCGAGCTGCTGACCTATGAAACACCCCGCCGCGCGCTGGAGGCGCTGAGCCTGGGCGAGATCGACGGCTTCGTTGGCGACACGGTCACGGTGCACTACCTGATCCAGGCCAACTACCTGCTCAACCTGCGCGTGCAGGGCTTTGCACCCATAGAGAGCCGGGGCTTCGGCATGCTGGTGCGGCATGACGATACGCAGTTGAAGGCCTATCTGGACCAGGCCCTGCCCGCCATCACCTTGCAGCATGGCGACGACATTCTGCACAGCTGGAGCGGCAGCCGCCGTCCGCTGCTGGGAAGCGACCGCGTGGCCCTGACGCCCTCGGAAAAGCAGTGGCTGGATGCCCATCCCCGCATTCCCGTGGTGCTCAACAGCTCGCTGGGATCGCTGGGAAAGCTGAATGCCGACCGCCAGGCCGAGGGCATAGGACCCGACTACCTGGACCTGATCAGCCACCGCGCCGGCCTGCAGTTCGACTACGTGACCGCACGCAACTACACCGAACTCGAGGCCATTCTGGGCTCGGGCAAGGCCCTGCTCACCCCCGTCTACACCTCGCCGCCGATTGCATCGCCCGATATCAAGCTGCTGCCGCCCTACCTGCGCAGCGCGGTGGTGGTGCTGGCCCGGCCCGAGGCGAACGCGGGCACACAGCGTGACAAGGGCATACACCACCTGCAGGGACTGGAGGGCAAGCGCGTGGCCATGGTGGCTGGCTTCTTCCTGGAGGACACGGTGCGCCGCGAGCATCCGCGCATACGGCTGCAGCTGTATCCCGACCTGGCCCAGGCCCTGGCCAGCGTGGCGGCCGATGACAGCGATGCCTTCGTCGGCAACGACTACGCAGCGCGCTATGCCAACGCCCAGCAGTTGGGCAACCAGTTGCAGCTCACCGGCATCCTGGAGGACTACACCCGCCCCGTGAGCCTGGCCGTGCATGCCGCCGAGCCCGAGCTTCTGAGCATTCTGGAGAAGGCCCAGCTGTCCATCTCACCCGAAGAAATGGCCGAAATCGTGCGCCTGTGGGCGCCGCGCGATAGCGGCAGCGGCACGCGCTTTTGGCGCGAGCACCGCCAGCGCCTGCTGCTGCTGCTGGCAGCGCTGGCGCTGGCCACGGCCACCTCCCTGGTCTGGGGCTTTTACCTGAGCCGCCAGATGCGCAGGACGCGCCGTGCCGAGCGGCGCGCCGAGGCCGCCAACCGGGCCAAAAGCCTGTTCCTGTCCACCACCAGCCACGAGATACGCACGCCGCTGAGCGCCATCATCGGCCTGCTGGAGCTGGCGCAGGACCGCGAAAAACTCGGCCTGCCCCACCGCGACACGCTGGCCGCGGCCCACAAGGCCTCCCAGGGCATGCTGCTGCTGCTGGGCAATGTGCTGGACCTGCACCGCATCGAGTCGGGCCACATCGACTCCACGCCCCAGCCCGTGGCGCTGCGGCCGCTGATCGAAGACATGGCCCCGCTGCTGCAGGGCCTGGCGCACGGCAAGCGGCTGTCGCTGCGCACCCAGGTTGGCAAGGGCGTGGACCACAGCGTGACGGCCGACCCGCTGCACCTCAAGCAGGTGCTGTTCAACCTGCTGAGCAATGCCATCAAATTCACCGAACGCGGCAGCGTCACCCTGCGCGCGCAAGGCACCCGCCGCCATGACCGCCTGCTGCTGCAGATGGAGGTGGAGGACACCGGCATCGGCATTGCGCCGCAGGACCAGGCCCGGCTGTTCAAGCCCTTTTCGCAGGTGCCGGGAGCCCATCAGGACCAGGCCTTCGGCAGCGGCCTGGGCCTGAGCATCACGCGCCGCCTGCTGGAGCACATGGGGGGGACCATCACCCTGGAGAGCGTGCCGGGCCGGGGCTCACGCTTCACGGTCAGGTTGAGCCTGCCGCTGGTGGAGCCGGACGACAGGCTGTCGGCCGAAGAGGTATTGCCCCGGATCATGCCCGCGCCCCTGGAGCTGCGTGCAAAGGCCAATACAGGCACCGAGCCCCAGCCCGAAGTCCCGGCCGAGCCGGAACTCAGAATCCTGGCCGTGGAAGACTATATGTTCAATCGCGAGCTGCTCAAGAGCCAGCTCACCGCGCTGGGCCACGGCATCTCGCTGGCCGGCGATGGACAGGAGGCCTGGGCGCGTTGCCTGGTCGAGTCCTTTGATCTCATCATCACCGACGGCCGCATGCCGATCATGGACGGCTTCGAGTTCATCCGGCGCCTGCGTCGGCGGGAAGCCGAAAACCAGCTGCGCCGCTGCCGCGTGATTGCGCTGACCGCCAGTCCCGAGGCCTCCGAAGCGCTGCGCTACCTGCAGGCCGGTGCCGACGAGGTGCTGTCCAAGCCGGCCTCCATGGAAGACCTCAGGCGCGTCATCGAGCAGGTGCGGGACGAGTTGCAGGGCAGCGCACCCGGCACCTGGCATCGGCCACCGGCCGCACCCTCCACGCTCAGCCCGGCTTGACCGAGCTGCTGGCCGTCACGCGGCTTTGCTCGAAGCGCTGGGCCAGCTCGCGGCGCAGGTCCTTGCGGATCAGCGCGGCCTGCCAGCGGCGCTTTTCCTCGTCGGTGGCCGGCACCAGCGTGGGCACGGGCGCAGGCTGCTTGTTCTCGTCCACCGCCACCATGGTGAAAAAGCAGCTGTTGACATGGCGCACCACCTGGGTGCGGATGTCCTCGGCCACCACCTTGATGCCGATTTCCATCGACGACTTGCCCGTGTGGTTGACGCTGGCCAGGAAGGTCACCAGCTCGCCCACGTGGATGGGCTGCAGGAACATCACCTGGTCCACGCTCAGCGTGACCACATAGCGGCCCGCGTAGCGGCTGGCGCAGGCATAGGCCACCTGGTCGAGCTGCTTGAGAACGGCGCCGCCATGGACGTTGCCCGAAAAGTTCGCCATGTCGGGCGACATGAGCACGGTCATGCTCAGCTGGTGCGATGGGAAATTCATCGCTGGATTCTAGGTCCCCCCTGAGTCGCTGCGCGCCTTCCCCCAGAGGGGGACGACACCCTCGGTGCGGGGCGGCCCTTCCTCGGTGTCCCTGGCTTCAGGGCACGCCAGTTTCACAGGGCACGCGAAGGGCTGGCACAAGTGCGCGAGAATGGGCGCCCTTTTGCCCCCCGAGTGACGTTTTTGTGACCTCTTCCCTCTCTTTCGACGCCATCGTCATCGGCGCCGGCGCGGCCGGTCTGTTCTGTGCGGCCCAGGCCGGACAGCGGGGCCTGTCGGTGCTGCTCCTGGACCACGCGGAGAAGGTGGCCGAGAAGATCCGCATCTCGGGCGGCGGCCGTTGCAACTTCACCAACCGCGATCTGGACGTGCGTGCGCCGCACAAGCACTTCGTGGGCGGCAACCCGCAGTTCTGCCGCTCGGCCCTGTCGCGCTACACGCCGGCCGACTTCATCGCGCTGATGGACAGGCACGGCATTGCCCACCATGAAAAGCACAAGGGCCAGCTGTTCGCCGACCGCTCGGCCGAGGACATCATCGCCATGCTGCTGGCCGAATGCCAGGCCGGCGGCGTGCAGCGCTGGCAGCCCTGCAAGGTCGATTCCGTCGCGCATTCGGATGGCCAGTACCGCCTGCAGACCAGCCGTGGCGCCGTGCAGGCGCCCAGCCTGGTCATCGCCACGGGCGGGCTGTCCATTCCCAAGATCGGCGCCACCGACTTCGGCTACCGCCTGGCCCAGCAGTTCGGCCTGCCCCTGGTCGAACGCACGCCGGGCCTGGTGCCGCTGACCTTCGACGGCGACGCCTGGGCCCCCTACGCCCAGCTCGCCGGCCTGGCCCTTCCGGTCGAGATCAGCACCGGCAGCAAGAAGGAACGCATGGCCTTCATGGAAGACCTGCTGTTCACGCACCGCGGCCTGTCCGGCCCCGCCGTCCTGCAGATCTCGAGCTACTGGAAGCCCGGCACGCCCCTGTGCATCAACCTCGCCCCCGAGGTGGACCTGCAGGACGAATTGCTCAAGGCCAAGTCGCGCTCGCGCAAGCTCATCGCCAACGAACTGGCGCAGTGGCTGCCCTCGCGCCTGGCCGATGCCTGGGTGCAGCAGGACGCGGCCTGGCAGCGCCCCATTGCCGAAGCCTCGGACAAGGCCCTGAACCAGCTGGCCGAGCGCCTGTCGCGCTGGGAGATCGTGCCCACCGGCACCGAAGGCTACAAGAAGGCCGAAGTGACGCTGGGCGGCGTGGACACGCGTGCGCTTTCGCAACAGACCATGGAATGCAAGACCCAGCCCGGCCTGTACTGCATCGGCGAAGTGGTGGACATCACCGGCTGGCTGGGCGGATACAACTTCCAATGGGCCTGGGCCAGCGGGTATGCGTGCGCGCAGGCCTTGCCTTGTGCGTGATTTGTCAGATCGCTTTCGTCTCGCGTATAATCGCCCGCTTTGCTGGCAATTGCCCCGTCGGCCAATACTAGTTAACTATTGACGGGGACCAACCGCTGAACATGGCTCTCAGGCCCGATCTTCCCGAGAACCCGCTGTCAGCACAGATATCTGGAAATCTAGCTAATGACCACCATCCGCGTAAAAGAAAACGAGCCCTATGAAGTTGCCCTGCGCCGCTTCAAGCGCACCATCGAAAAGCTCGGCCTGCTGACCGACCTGCGCGCTCGCGAGTTCTACGAGAAGCCCACATCCGAACGCAAGCGCAAGAAGGCTGCCGCCGTCAAGCGTCACTACAAGCGCGTTCGCAGCATGCAGCTGCCCAAGAAGCTGTACTGATCAGCTCTTGACCAGCCGGCTCTCGTCAGCCGCAAAACCCGCGCTCGGGACGCCAGGCGCGGGTTTTTTGTTTTTGTTTTTTGGTTTTTGTTTTCCGACGCCACTACCTCAGGAGAAATGCCATGAGCCTCAAGGCCCAGATCACCGAAGACATGAAGACCGCCATGCGCGCCAAGGACAGCGAACGCCTGGGCACCATCCGCCTGCTGCTGGCCGCGATGAAGCAAAAGGAAGTCGATGAGCGCGTCGAGCTCGACGACGCCGCCGTCATCGCCATCGTGGACAAGCTGATCAAGCAGCGCAAGGACAGCATTGCCGCCTTCGAGGGCGCGGGCCGCCAGGACCTGGCCGACAAGGAAAAGGCCGAAATGGCCGTGCTGACCGCCTACCTGCCCGCACGCATGTCGGCCGAGGAAGTGGCCACCGCCGTGAAGGCCATCGTGGCCGAGCTGGGTGCCTCCGGCCCCGGCGACATGGGCAAGGTCATGGGCGCGGTCAAGGCGCAGCTGGCTGGCAAGGCCGACATGGGCCAGGTGTCCGCTGCCGTCAAGGCCGCCCTGGCAGGTTGAGCCTGCTGCGGCAGCCGCGCCCTTTTCAGGACGCTGCTGCCGCCCATTCCTGCTGAAAGTGCTCCTGCAGGAATTCGACACAGACACGCACCTTGGCCGACAGCTGCAGCCGCGTCGGATAGACCGCCCAGACATTGGCCTCCTGCCGCCATTCGGGCAAGAGCTGCACCAGGCGCCCTGCCTGCAGATGGGCGCCCACATCCCACAACGAGCGCAGCGCAATGCCGCGCCCGTCCACGGCCCACTGCACCACCATCTCGCCGTTGTTGGCCGACAGCGGCCCCGTGACCTTCACCGATTGCTCGGCGGCGCCCGCGCGCAGCCGCCACACGCCAAAGGCCTGGTCGCGCTCCTTGATGGCCAGGCAGTCGTGGGCCGACAGCTCGGCCGGCGTGCGCGGCGTGCCACGGCGCGCCAGGTAGGCAGGCGCCGCGCACAGCACGCGGTGGTTGTCGGCCAGCCGCCGCGCAATCAGGTGGGGCGCGATCTCGTCGCCCACGCGCACATCCAGATCGAAGCCCTCCCCCGCCACATCCACCAGCCGGTCGAACACATCCAGCCGCACCTGCAGCCCCGGATGGCGCTCCACCAGCCGGGACAGCGCCGGCGCGATCACATGCCGCCCGAAGCCGAAGCTGCTGCTCACGCGCAGCAGGCCGCGCGGCTCGCTGCGCGTGATGGCCACCTCCTGCATCAGCTGGTCCATGTCGTCGAGGATGCGCTGCGCCCAGTGGAATACGCGCTCGCCCTCCTCGGTCACGGCCACGCGGCGCGTGGTGCGGTGCAGCAGCTTCACGCCCAACTCCTGCTCCAGCAGGCGGATGCGCTTGCTCACATAGGCGGGCGATGCACCCAATTCCTCGGCCGCAGCGGCAAAGCCGGATTTGCGAGCCACCACGGTGAAGACACGCAGGTCTTCGGGAGCCGGTTGTTTATTCACGATCTGTAAACAATGGAACCACAGTTGGCCGATTGTATTTAGCCCTGGCGCAGCCAACAATGCCATGCATGCGGCCAGGCTGTCAGCGGCGCCGCTTCATATCCATCCATTCGATCCAAGGACAGACACCATGCAAGACACATTCAAGATCGCCGTCATCGCCGGTGACGGCATTGGCAAGGAAGTCATGCCCGAAGGCCTGCGCACGCTGGAGGCCGCCGCCAGCCGCTTTGCGATCAAGCTCGAATTCCACCATTTCGACTGGGCCCACTGCGACTACTACCTGGCCCACGGAAAAATGATGCCCGACGACTGGAAGGCGCAGCTCTGCGGCATGGACGCCATCTTCTTCGGCGCCGTGGGCTGGCCCGCCACCGTGCCCGACCATGTCTCGCTGTGGGGCTCGCTGCTCAAGTTCCGCCGCGAGTTCGACCAGTACATCAACCTGCGCCCCGTGCGCCTGTTCGAGGGCGTGCCCTGCCCGCTGGCCGGCCGCAAGCCCGGCGACATCGACTACTACGTGGTGCGCGAGAACACCGAAGGCGAATACACCTCGCTGGGCGGCATCATGTACGAGGGCACGGACCGCGAAATCGTGATCCAGGAATCGGTCTACTCGCGCAAGGGTGCCGAGCGCCTGCTCAAGTACGCCTTCGACCTGGCCCAAAGCCGCGAGCGCAAGCACGTCACCCTGGCCACCAAGAGCAACGGCATCGCCATCAGCATGCCCTGGTGGGACCAGCGCGCCGAGGACGTGGCCAAGGCCTACCCGGACGTCACGCTGGACAAGCAGCACATCGACATCCTGACCGCGCGCTTCGTGCTGCAGCCGGGCCGCTTCGACGTGGTGGCCGCCACCAACCTGTTCGGCGACATCCTCAGCGACCTGGGCCCGGCCACCACGGGCACCATCGGCCTGGCCCCCTCGGCCAACCTCAACCCCGACCGCAGCTTCCCCAGCCTGTTCGAGCCCGTGCACGGCTCGGCGCCCGACATCTACGGCAAGAACATCGCCAACCCCATCGCCATGGTCTGGTCGGCAGCGCTGATGCTGGACTTCCTGACCCACGGCCAGGGCGCAGGCCGCGCGGCGCACGACGCCATCGTCTCGGCCATCGAGGAAGTCATCAAGAACGGCCCCCGCACGCCCGACCTGGGCGGCACGGCCAGCACCACCGAAGTGGGCCAGGCCATCGCGGCACAGATCGCGGGCAAGTAGGCCTCAGGGCTGCTGCGTCTGCCGGGGCCGGCGCACGGCCCTGATGCGGCCGCTTTCTCCGCCGCCGCAGAAGAAGCGGTCGCCGCCGTCGGATTCCAGCCCCGACACGCCCGTGCCGGCCGGCATCTCCAGCCGCTGCAGCACGGCACCGCTGTCCGGGTCCAGGCGCCGCAGATCGCTCTGGCCCTCTTCCCAGGTGCCGTGCCACAACTGGCCGTCCACCCAGGAGACGCCGGTGACGAAGCGGTTGGATTCCAGGGTGCGCAGCACCGCCCCAGTGTCGGGGTCGATCTGATGGATCTTGCGGCCGTGGTACTGACCCACCCACAGCGAGCCCTCGGCCCAGGCCATTCCCGAATCGCCGGCATCGCCGCCGCCCCCGGGTGCAGGAATGGTGGCCAGCACATGGCCGGTGGACAGGTCGATCTTCTGGATACGGTCATTGGCGATCTGGAACAGATGCCGGCCATCGAAGGCCGTGCCGGCATCGCCCGGCACAGGGATGCTGCGCACGATCCGGCCGCTGTCGGGGTCCAGCGCCTGCAATTGGGTGCCGGTGGCGAACCAGACCTGGCTGCCGTCGTAGGACACCCCGTGCACGCAATCGATGCCGGGAAAGGGACCGTACTCGCGGATGATTTCTGCAGCTTCTGTCTTCATGCGGAACTCCTGGTTGCGTTGGTCGGCCCATGCTAGCCAGCCGGCAGCACAGCGGGGAGTAACAAAGTCGTCGTGAATCCCGGCGCAGGCCGGGCCACCCAGCGGCGGGCGCGCCCCCGGCCCACGGGCTGCGCCAGCGCGTCGCGCTCCAGCGCCTCCAGGGTCCTCTGGACGCTGCGCTGGCTCGCGCCCAGTGCCAGGGCCAGCGCTGAACTGGCCCAGGCCTCGCCATCGGAGAGCAGCGCCAGCACCGGCCCGCACAGCACGCCCGGCGCACCTTCCACGGGCCGTGCCAGCACGGCCACCCGGGCCTGCCGGGGCGCCAGCACAAATCCCAGGGGCGTGGCGTGAACTTCGGCCAGCGGCCGCAGCAGGCGGCGCAGGCGGCCGATCTCGACACGCAGACGCGCACGGTACGAGTCATCGGCCTGCCGGGCGCGGAATACCTGCGCCACCAGCGCCTCGCGTGAGACATCGCCGGGCCAGGCCTCGCCCAGCGCGCGCGCCAGCGCAAACAGCACCGGGCGCCCCGCCAGCGAGACCGCCACCGCTCCGGCGCGCACCGCATGGCGGCAGGCATCCACCACCAGCGCGCCCGAGGCCAGCAGGGTCCCGGCCTCATCCAGCGACAGCAGCTTCTGAGCCTGCGGTCCGGCCGGCTCCCGCTCCAGCAGCACCGCAGCAGGCGCGTGCAGGGCCTGGGCTGCCTGCCCCACCTCGGCGGCCAGTGCTGCAATGCCGGCGGCGCCGGCCGCCTGCGCGGCATCGGCCAGCGCACTGTGCGCCGCACGGATGTCCAATCGGCGCATGGCGATACCCGCCAGGGCCAGGGCATGGAACGCCTGCAAGGCGGCAGGCAGCAGCGCGGGCCGCAGTCCACCCAGCAGACCCTCGGCCTCGCCCAATCGGCCCAGCAGCAGGCAACGGCGTATTTCCAGATAGCCTGCATGCGCGGCGTTCACAGGATCGCCATGCGCCTGCAGCACCGCCCGCGCCGCAACCAACCTGCGGGCCGGCCATGCCAGCTCGCGCAGGGCCAGTGCAATCTCGGCCTCGGCCACTACGCAGCGGGCCCGGGCCACTGCCTCATGGGGGCCGAAGGCGCGCGCAGCGCTGCGCAGCAAGGCCCTGGCCCGCACCAGATCGCCCAGTTGCGCCATGGCGATGCCACGCAGTGCCAGCGCGGGCGCATCGTCGCGCAGCGCCACCCGGTTCAGCGCGCCAAGGGGGTCGCCAACCGCGAGCGCACGGGCCGCCGCCGTGATCAGAGAATCCATGCCCATCCCATCCATCGTGTGCGGCACGGCTGTGCCTGCAATTCATCCCGGGCCAACGCACGGTCACGGCCCGGTCATCGGTGGGCGCTAGGCTGGGTCGCCAAACGCCCTGCCAAACGCTCTGCCACACCCACTCCCCCGCCATGATGCTCCGCCGCCATCTTCTGCTGTCCGCCGCTGGCGGCTCGCTGCTGCCCTCCATCCTCCAGGCCCAGGTGGCCCCCGCCGCCATCACGCGCGACGCGGCGCGGCCGCTGCTGCCCTCGGGCCTGCAAAGCGGCGATGTGCTGGCCGACCGCGCCATCGTCTGGGCGCGCGCCAGCCGCGATGCGCGCATGTGGATCGAATGGTCCACCACCTCCGGCTTTGCCAACCCCACGCGCGTGCGCGGGCCTGATCTGCTGATGGACAGCAGCGACGGCACGGGCCGCATCGACCTGCAGGGCCTGCCTGCGGGCCAGGACATCTTCTACCGCGTGGTGCTGGAGGACTTTGCCAGCGCCAATGTGCGCTCGCCCGCCGTGCAGGGGCACTTTCGCACGCCGCTGGCGGCGGGCATGCCCGCCACGCGGCCGCTGCGCCTGGTGTGGAGCGGAGACACCGCAGGCCAGGGCTTCGGCATCAACGAGGCCTTTGGCGGCATGCGCATCTACGAGGCCATGCGCAGGACCGACCCCGACGTGTTCCTGCACAGCGGCGACACCATCTATGCCGACGGCCCCATCGCCGCGCAGATGAAGCTGCGCGACGGCACGCTGTGGAAGAACCTGGTCACGCCCGAGGTCGCCAAGGTGGCCGAGACGCTGGACGAATTCCGGGGCCGCCACCGCTACAACCTCATGGACGCCAACGTGCGCGCGCTGGGCAGCGAGGTCGCCCAGATCTGGCAGTGGGACGACCACGAGGTCACCAACAACTACTCGGACAGCAAGAGCGTGGCCAACGACGCGCGCTACACCGAAAAGAACGTGCAGCTGCTGGCGGCGCGCGGCCAGCGCGCCTTCATGGAATACGCGCCCATGCGTCCCTTCGGCGCGGCCATGCACCAGCGCCTGTACCGCCGCCTGCCCCAGGGCCCGCTGGCCGACATCTTCGTGATCGACATGCGCAGCCACCGCGGCCCCAACAGCCACAACCTGCAGGCGGCCGAAGGCCCGGACACCGACATGCTGGGCCGCCCCCAGGTGCAGTGGCTGCTGGACGGCCTCAAGCGCAGCCACGCCACCTGGAAGCTGATCGCCAGCGACATGCCCATCAGCCTCTTCGTGCCCGATGGCAAGGACGCCGAGGGCCGCGCCCAGTGGGAGGCCGTGGCCAATGGCGAGCATGGCGCACCCCGGGGCCGCGAGCTGGAGATGGCGCGCCTGCTCAAGGGCATCAAGGACGCGGGCATCCGCAACGTGGTCTGGCTCACGGCCGACGTGCACTACACGGCCGCCCACCATTTCAGCCCCGAGCGCGCCAGCTTCCAGGACTTCGACCCGTTCTGGGAATTCGTCTCCGGCCCGCTGAACGCGGGCGGCTTCGGCCCCAACGAGATGGACAAGACCTTTGGCGGCGAAGTCGTTTTCCAGAAAAGCGCAGGCCACGCCAACTCGGCGCCCAGCGAAGGCTTCCAGTTCTTCGGCCAGCTCGACATAGACCCCCGCAGCCAGGCGCTGACCGTGGTGCTCAAGGACCTGGACGGCAAGGCGCTGTACACGAAGACGCTGCAGCCGCAGCGCAGCTGAGCCTGCCGACAGGAGATCACGGCATTGCCCCCGCCGCAGGCCCCTGGCCGGCGAACAGGGCAAGATGGCCGGCTGCGGCATTCGGGCCGCTCAGACACAGCACGGAATCTCCATGAAGCACTACGACTACATCGTCATCGGCGGCGGCAGCGGCGGCATTGCATCGGCCAACCGCGCCGCCATGCACGGGCGCCACTGCGTGCTGATCGAAGCCGGCGAGATCGGCGGCACCTGCGTCAACGTGGGCTGCGTGCCCAAGAAGGTCATGTGGCATGCGGCCCAGATCGGCGAGGCCATGCACCGCTACGGCCCCGACTACGGCTGGGATGCCACCGTCAACCGCCTGGACTGGCAGCGCCTGCTGGACAGCCGCAGCGCCTACATCGACCGCATCCATGCCTCGTATGAAAGCGGCCTGGCGCGCAACAAGGTCGAGCTGATCCAGGGCTTTGGCCGCTTCGTGGATGCGCGCACCGTGGAGGTGGGCGGCCAGCGGCTCAGTGCCGATCACATCCTCATCGCCACGGGCACGCGCCCGGCACGGCCCGACATTCCGGGCGCCGAGCTGGGCATCGACTCGGACGGCTTCTTCGCCCTCAAGGCCCTGCCTGCGCGCACTGCCGTGGTCGGTGCCGGCTATATCGCCGTGGAGATTGCCGGCGTGCTGCACGCGCTGGGATCGCAGACCCATCTGTTCCTGCGCCAGAACTCGGCACTGCGCGGGTTCGATCCGCTGCTGAGCCAGACCCTGATGGAGATCATGGAGGCCGAAGGCCCCGCCGTGCACCGCCAGGCCACCCCGAAGGCCGTGGTCCGCAACGCAGACGGCAGCCTGGACCTGCAACTGCAGGACGGCAGCAGCCACACCGTGGACTGCGTGGTCTGGGCCGTGGGCCGCCGACCCGACACCTCGGGCCTGAACCTGGAGGCCGCGGGCGTGGCGCTGCAGGACAGCGGCCACATCGCGGTGGACAAGTTCCAGGACACCAATGTGCCCGGCATCCACGCCGTGGGCGACATCACGGGCCGCATCGAACTCACGCCCGTGGCCGTGGCCGCCGGCCGGCGCCTGTCCGAGCGCCTGTTCAACGGCAAGACGGGCGAGCACCTGGACTACGACAACGTACCCACCGTGGTCTTCAGCCACCCGCCCATCGGCACCGTGGGCCTGACCGAGCCGCAGGCACGCGAGCGCTTTGGCGACGATCAGGTCAAGGTCTACCAATCGGCCTTCACCGCCATGTACACGGCCGTCACGCGCCACCGCCAGCCCGCGCGCATGAAGCTGGTCTGCGTGGGCCCAGAGGAACGCATCGTGGGCATACACGGCATCGGCCTGGGGATGGACGAGATGCTGCAGGGCTTTGCCGTGGCCCTGAAGATGGGCGCCACCAAGCGCGACTTCGATGACACCGTGGCCATCCACCCCACGGCGGCCGAGGAGTTCGTGACCATGCGCTGAACAGGCGCACAGCCTGACCTCAGCGGTTGACCACGGCCTTGGGCAGGGCCAGCGTCAAGAGGCTGCCGGCCACCAGGCAGGCGGCGAACAGCAGCAGGCCTGCGCTCGACGAGTGCGTGAGATCCTTGAGCCAGCCCAGCAAATAGGTGGCCGCAAAGCCTCCCAGGTTGGCAATGGAGGCGATCAGCGCAATGCCTGCGGCCGCCGCCGGCCCCGTCAGGAACGTGGCGGGCAGGCACCAGAACACGGGAAAGGCTGCCATGATGCCCGCCGTCGCCAGAGAGAACAGCAGCACGGTGGCGAACACATGGCCGGTGTACAGCGTGCTCAGCGCCATGGCGGCCGCGCCCGCCAGTGCCGGCAGCACGATGTGCCAGCGCCGCTCGCGGCGCCGGTCGGAGCTGATGCCGTTGAGCAGCAGCGCAGCGATGGCAAAGGCATTGGGAACGGCCGTGAGCAGGCCGATCTCGGCCGTGCTCCTGACCCCGGCCTCGCGGATGATGGTGGGCAGCCAGAAGCTGATGGCATAGGTGGACATCATCAGGCTCAGGTCGATCAGGCCCAGCAGCCAGACCCGGCCGCTTGACAGCGCCGCCCACAGCGAATGGTGGGACTCGGCCAGCCTGTCGCTGTCGAGGTTGGCGCGCAGCACGCCCTTGTCGCGCGGCGACAGCCATTGGGCCGACTCGATGCTGTTGGGCAGGTAGACGAAGACCAGCAGGCCCAGCACCACCGAGGGAATCGCCTCCAGGAAGAATAGCCACTGCCAGCCCGCATGGCCACGCACGCCGGCAAAGGCCGTCATGATCCAGCCCGACAGCGGCGCCCCGACCAGGCTGGCCAGCGGCAGGCCGATCAGGAACAGCGCCATGATTTTGCTGCGCATGCGCGTGGGATACCAGTAGGTCAGGTACAGCATGACGCCGGGAAAGAACCCCGCCTCGGCCACACCCAGCAGAAAGCGCAGCACATAGAACTGCATGGGCGTGCTCACGAACATGGTCGCGCCCGAGATCAGGCCCCAGGTGATCATGATCCGCGCGATCCACAGCCGCGCGCCCATGCGCGCCAGCACCAGGTTGCTGGGCACCTCGAAGAGGATGTAGCCCACGAAGAAAAGGCCCGCACCCAGGCCGTAGACCGTCTCGCTGAAGCCCAGGTCCTGCTGCATCTGCAGCTTGGCCAGCCCCACGTTGATGCGGTCCAGATAGGCGGCCAGGTAGCACAGGCAGAAGAAGGGCACGAGCCGCCACGTCACGCGCCCGTACAGCTGCCGCCGCTCCTTCTCCTGCTCCCGCAAATGGACCCCCTGCCCCTGCATACCGCCAATGCCTGCATTGCTGTGAACTGACATTTCAGCTCCTTGCTGTGTTGACCATTGCCACCGTTCATGGCCCTGCGTCGCCGCGTTGGCGCACTGCAGCCGGATCCGGCGGAAACATCTGTCTGCAGTGGAAATTTCAAGTGCCTACGCTCAATGCTACGCACGATAGTCAAAAACAAATCAAGTAGTTTCCCGATAGCAATCATCGATCAATTCGCACAAAAATCCCTGTACGCAAAGGAAACAAGGGGCGTCAACTCACGCAATGCCTTGGTGCTCCTTTGTAGTGAACCCGACTCAATTCAAGTGCATACGCTTCAAAACCCCGAATCCGCGGAATGACATCCGTGATCAGAACCAAGGAGACACCCCATGCCCAGACTGCATTCAAGGACAGGACAAGCCATTGCCCTGGCCGCCCCGGCACTTGCCCTGCTCCATGCCATCGCACCGCTGCCGGCGGGCGCGCAGGTCACGCTGCAGGGTCAGATCGATGCCTTCGCGGGGTTCTCGCGCCCGCTGGGCGCGGACAAGGGCACGGGCGTGCTCACACCAGGCGGCATGCAGACGAATTTCTGGGCCTTGCGCGGAACGGAGGACCTGGGTTCTGGATTGAAGGCCGTGTTTGCACTGGAGGCCTTCTACCGCGCGGACAGCGGCGCCGAAGGGCGTTTTGCCAATGACGCCTTCTTTGCGCGCAGCGCCTATGTGGGCCTGAGCAGCGGCTGGGGCACGCTGCAACTGGGGCGCAACACCACCCCCTACTGGCTGGCCACCATCGCCTTCAACCCGTATGCAGGGTCCTTTTCGTTCTCACCCGCGGTGCTGCACAGCTTCGGGCCCAACGGCACGGCCGCCGCGCCGCTGCGGGGCGACTCGGGCTGGAGCGACAGCCTGCTCTACACCAGCCCGTCCTGGGGCGGATTCACGGCACGGCTGCAGTATTCGTTCGAGCCGCCGGCCGGCACGCCCGCATCCCAGCGCCGCGATGCGGACAAGTACGGCGCCAGCCTCAGCTATGCGGGCGGCGCATTCGCCGCCGCCCTCGCCTACCAGAGCGTGGCCTATCCCAATGCCGCCACCACCGCTACCGCCACCGGCTTTGACCGCCAGAGCGCCTGGCTGCTGGGCGGCTCCTACGATCTGGGCATGGTCAAGCTGTTCGCCCAGTACCAGCGGCTGGCCGACACCGTGGCCGGCGCGGACCGCCGCAGGAACAGCGGCCAGTTCGGCCTGTCCATTCCCGCAGGCCCGGGCGCCGTGCTGGCTTCATATGGCCATGCGCGCACCTCGGGCGCCGAAGAGGCCAGGCGCAACACCTGGGCCGTGGGCTATGACCACCCCCTGTCCAAGCGCACGGACATCTACCTCAACAGCCTGCACGACCGCATCACGGGCACGGGCGCCGGCAGCGGCCAGACCTGGGGCCTGGGCCTGCGCCACTATTTCTGAGTCCTGGGCTGGGGCTGGGCCGGTGGCTGCTGCACCACGCGCAACACCGTCTCCACCATGTGGTCGCCCCAGCGCTGCAGCTCGGCCTGCTGCAGCAGCTCCTTGTCGAAGAAGGCGCTCAGCGTGTAGCGGTTGGACAGGTAGAAGTAGCCCAGTCCCATGACCGTGATGTAGAGATCGTCGATGTGCACATCGGGACGGAACAGGCCCTGGGCCATTCCCGATTCCACGGCCTTGCGCAGCAGCGTGATGGCGTTGGGAAAGAAGTCGCGTATGCCCGAGGCCTTCTTCAGGTGCTTGCCCTTGAGCAGGTTTTCGGTGTTGAGCAGGAAGATCAGCTCCGGGTGCTCCTGGTAGTAGCGCCACATGAAGCGCACCACGGCCTCCAGCGCCGCGCGCGGATCGTCGAAGTCCACCAGCAGCTTCGCCTCGGCCTCCACCAGCTTGCGGTAGGCGTTCTCCAGCACGGCGGCGAACAGCTTGTCCTTGCTGCCGTAGTGGTAGTAGAGAAGGCTCTCGTAGCACTTGGCCTGCTTGCCGATGCGCTGCACGCTGGCGCCGTCGTAGCCACTTCTGGCGAACTCGATCTCGGCCGCCAGCAAGATGGCCTCCTTGGTCGTCTTGCCGGTCTTGGCAGTCCGCTTGCGCCCCGCAGACGCCTTGGCAGGGGCCGACTTCGCAGCGGCTTTCCTGGCGGGCGCAGCCTTGCGCTTCGGGGTGGCGGGAACTTCCTCGGGATCAGTGGTCATGGGCACGGCGTCAGGTGAAGGGGGCGTTGCGTCGGCCATTCTAGGGAAAAACGCCATATTGAAATTGAGTGTTCACTCAAACAAAATTGAGTGAACACTCAACAAGGAGAGGCCCCATGGAAACCTATGTACTCGATACCTGGTACCCGCTGACCTGGTCGCGCAACGTGGGCTGCCAGCTGTCGGCGCACCGCATCGTCGAACGCGACGTGGTGCTCTACCGCACCGAGGCCGGCGCCGTCGTGGCCATGGAGGACGCCTGCCCCCACCGCCTGCTGCCGCTGTCCATGGGCAAGCTCAAGGGCGATGCCATCGAATGCGGCTACCACGGCCTGACCTTCGACTGCAGCGGCCGCTGCACGCGCGTGCCGGGCCAGGACATGATCCCGGGCAACGCCGTGGTGACCTCCTATCCGGTCAAGGAGAACATGGGCCTGGTCTGGATCTGGATGGGCGATCCCTCGCGCGCCGACAGCGTGCCGGTGTTCGACCTGCCCCAGTACCACGACCCGGCGTGGAGCGCCGTCGAAGGCGATGCGCTGCGCATCCAGGCCAACTACCTGAACCTGGCCGACAACCTCTGCGACCCGGCCCATGTGAGCTTCGTGCACCTGAGCACGCTGGGCAACGCGGCCAGCGAGGACATCCCCGTGCACCACGAGGAGCTGGACGGCCGCATCGTCACCTGGCGCTGGATCATCGATGCGCCGGCCATTCCGCTGTTCGCCAAGTACGGCAATTTCAGCGGCAACGTGGACCGCTGGCATTACTACCACTACCACGCGCCCAGCATCGCCATCATCGACTTCGGCAGTGCCGCCACGGGCACGGGCGCACCCGAGGGCCGGCGCGACAACTGCATGCAGATCTATGCCTGCCACTTCATGACGCCCGTGGACCGGGACACCTCCATCGACCACTGGCTGCACGTCAAGAACTTCACGGCCGATGCCGACACCAATGCGGCCCTCTCCGCCGACTTCCGCGTCGCCTTCGCCGAGGACAAGGCCATCCTCGAAGCCATAGAGCGCAACGAAAAGCGCTTTGCCACGCGCAAGACCATCAAGATCGCCATCGATGCGGCCCCCCGGCGCATGCGCCGCATGGTGGACCGCATGATCGAGGGCGCGCCCACGGGCGGCTGAGGAGCGGGCCATGCACGACGACACCCACCCCACCCTCCCGCCCATCGGCTGCAACGGCCGTGGCGTGCAGCGCTCCTCGCGCCACCAGCCCATCGGCCTTCAGGAGCTGCCCATACGCGAGCAGTTCCGCCTGGTCAGTGAAACCGGCGCCTTCGACTGCTTCGACCGCCTGCCTCTGCGCACGCAAATGGCCGAGTACGAGGCCGCCATCGCCGAGTTCAACCTGCCCGTGCACACGGCCAGCTGGTTCTACCGCCTGGGCGAGGACGAGGCCCTGCTGGCCCACAACCTGCGCATCTGCCAGGCCATAGGCGCGCGCTGCCACAACATCATGACCTTCAAGCACCACCGCGACGGCCATGTGCTGGACGATGCCGAGATCACCGACCACTACCTGCGCGTCTACGACGACGCCATGTCTCTCGGCGTGGAGCCCAGCTTCGAGCTGCACGTCAACATGTGGACCGAGGATTTCCTGCGCGTACGCGAGGTGGCCCGGCGCGTGCAGGCGCATGGCGTGCCCTTCCACTTCACGCTGGACTACAGCCATGTGAACTTCAAGATCGGCAACCCGGCCGAGCAGGAACTGTCGGGCGTGCGCGAGCTGGTCGAGAGCGGCGAACTGGTGCTGGACCCCTTCGAGCCCGGCTCGCTGTGCGAACAATGGCTGGACATGGGCATCGTGCGCTGGGCCCAGCTGCGCGCAGCCGGTCCCAACCAGCCCCTGAACCTGTGGCACCGCAACGAGGACGGCAGCCCGGGCCGGGGCATCCAGTACCCCATGCTGCGGCCCGGCCCCGGCGAATGGCATTCGCCCTGGCACGCCTATCTGCTGGAGCCCTCCAAAGAGGCCATCCGCAAGGTGCTGGCCTACCACCACGCGCACCCGCACAGCCCGCTGCGCCACCTCACCACCGAATTCATCAACCTGCCCGACTACGGCCTGGGCGCACGCTATGACCTGCTGGCGCAGAACGTGGCGGCCGCACGCTTCATGCGGCAAGCCTGGGACGAGATCTGCGCCCGCCCCGCAGTCCAGGCCTCGTGCAAAGGTGCATCATGACCCCCGCACAACACCCCCAAGGCCACGCCGTCATCATCGGCGCCGGGCATGCCGGCGGCACCCTGGCCGCCCTGCTGCGCCAGTACGGCCACCCGGGTCCCATCACCCTGGTCGGCGGCGAAGACCTGCCGCCCTACCAGCGCCCGCCGCTGTCCAAGGCCTGGCTGCAGCAGGCCATGGGCCCGGACGATCTGCTGCTGCGGCCCGCCAGCGCCTATGCCGACCAGGCCATTGCCCTGCGCCTGGGCGTGCGCGCCATGGCCATAGAGCCGGGCTCGCGGCAGGTAGCGCTGAACGACGGGTCGGCACTGCACTACGACCACCTGGTCATTGCCACAGGCGCCGCACCGCGCTGGCTGGCCCTGCCCGGGGGTGAGCGGCCCGGCGTGACCTACCTGCGCACCATGGAAGACGCGCAGGCGCTGCGGGGCCACCTGCAGACCGCCCGCTGCCTGGCCATCATCGGCGGCGGCTATGTGGGTCTCGAAGTCGCGTCCACGGCCCGCAAGCTGGGGGTGCAGGTCCGGGTCATCGAGCGCGAAGGCAGGCTGCTGTCGCGCAGCGCCTCGTCGCAGATGGCCGCACATCTGCACGGCCTGCATGCAGGCCAGGGCGTGGAGGTGCATTTCAACGCCTCGGTCACCGCCATCCAGGGCGACAGCCCCACCGGCATCACGGGCCTGAGGATGGCCGATGGCTCCCGCCTCGAGTGCGATGCCGTGCTCATCGGCGTGGGCGCAGCGCCCAGCGTGGAGCTGGCGCAGTCCCTCGGCCTGGACTGCGCGGGCGGCATTGCCGTGGACGGCGAAGGCCGTACCGCCATGGCCGGCATCTACGCCATAGGCGATGCCACGCGCCGCCCGCTGGCCGGCTACCCCGGGCTGCACCGGCTCGAAAGCGTGCCCAGCGCGCTCGAACAGGCCCGGCGCGCAGCCTGCGCCATCACGGGCCGCGCACTGCCCGCCCATGAAGCGCCCTGGTTCTGGTCCGATCAGTACGACACCAAGCTGCAGATCGCCGGCCTGCCCGGCCAGGGTGATCAGACCGTGCTGCGCGGCGACCCGGCCAGCGGCAGGTTCGCCGTCCTGCACCTGCGCGGTGGCCAGCTGTGCGCCGCCGAATGCGTGAACTCACCGGGCGAATTCATGGCAGCGCGCAAGGCCATCGCCGCCACGCACTGCGCCGACCCCGGTTTCCCGCCCCTCCCCCCAAAAGCCCCACCCACGCCATGACCACCATCACCTTCATAGAACACAGCGGCCGCGAGCACGTGGTACAGGCCACGGACGGCCAGAGCCTCATGCGCGCCGCCGTCTCCAACGGCGTGCCGGGCATCGATGCCGAATGCGGCGGCGCCTGTGCCTGCGCCACCTGCCATGTCTACATACAACCGGAGTGGCTGGACCGCGTGGGCCCGGCCCAGGGCGGCGAAAGGGAGATGCTGGACTTCGCCCTCGACGTGCGCGGCGACTCGCGGCTGGCCTGCCAGATCACGGTATCGCCACAGCTGAATGGGCTGGTGGTGGGCATGCCGGTGGCGCAGAGCTGACGCGGCATCCGGCCGGCCCCAGGCTCACTTCCGCTTCCGCTTCCTCTTCCCAAGACGATTTCAGCGCGACGCCAGGCCGTTCCCCACCGCCCGCAAACACTCCACCAGCAACCGCGTCGTCGCCGTCATCGGCTGGCCGCGCAGGGTGATCAGGCCCACGGCCGGCAGGTCAATGGGCACGGGCAGGTCCAGCACGGCGACCAGCCCCTGCTGCGCGAAATGCTGCGCCACGCCGCGCGCCATGAAGGCCACGGCGCCGCGCTGGTGCAGGAAGCTGATCTGCGACAGGAATGAGGCGGACTCCACCAGATCGGCCGGCGGATGCAGGCCGTGGGCGAAGAACTGCTGCTCCAGCTTCACGCGCAGCGATGCCCAGGGCGGGGGCATGACGCAGGGCATGTCGGCCAGCGCCTGCCAGCTCGCAGGCTGCGCCAGCAACGCATGGCCGGGGCGCACGACGGCGACCATGGGCTCGTCGTACAGGGCTTCGGTTTCCAGGTCGGGCGAGGCATAGCCGGGTTCGAGCCGGCCCACGAACAGGTCCAGCTCGCCCATGCGCAGCTTGGGCAGCAGCCGCGTGAGATCGCCCTCCTCGACCAGCACCGTGGTCTGGGCCGATCGCGCCTTCAACTGCTCGACGGCCCGCGCCAGCAGCACGGGCGTGGCCACGACCATGGCACCCACGCTGGTGCGCCCGCGCGTGCCGCTGGCCTCGGCCGCCATTTCATCACGCGTGCGCTCGAAGCCCGCCAGCACCGAGCGCGCAAAGCGCACCATGCTGACCCCGGCCGCCGTGGGCTCGGTGCCGCGCGTGGAGCGCTCGAACAGCGTCATGTCCAGCATGCGCTCGATCTCGGCCAGGGTCTTGGAGACGGCGGGCTGGGTCACGGCCAGGAACTCGGCGGCACGGCCCAGGTGGCGGAACTGGTCCAGGGCCACCAGCAGCTGCAGGTGGCGCAGCTTGAGGTTGGAGCGCAGCACGCGGTCTATCTTGCTCATGGGATCTTCATAGCTTTGAGGTTATGAAGCCAGTCTATCTTTTCATTGGATTGTCATGATCAGGCGCTGAACAATCGCGCCAGTCAGCCCAAGGCCCGGATCACAGGGCTGCAAAAAGCCAATACAGGAGACAAGCGATGAACACCCCACGCACACGCCATGCAAGCCGGCGCGAATTCGTGCTCGCCACCCTCGGCGCCAGCGCCCTGGCCGCCACCGGACCTCTTTTCGCCCAGAACTGGCCCGAACGCCCCATCACCTTCATCTGCCCCTGGCCTGCGGGCGGCACGGCCGACCAGTCCATGCGCGCGCTGTGCACGGTGGCCGGCAAGCTGCTGGGCCAGCCGATCGCGGTGGAGAACCGCGCGGGCGCATCGGGAATGATCGGCGCCAAGGCGCTGGCCTCGGCCAGGGCGGACGGCTACACCATCGGCCAGATTCCCATCTCGGTCACGCGCTTTTCGCAACTGGGCAGCCTGCAGGCCGATCCGCGCAAGGACTACACCTACATCGCGCGCACCTCGGGCCAGACCTTCGGCATTGCCGTGCCCGCCCATTCGCCGTTCAAGACGCTCAAGGACTTCGTGGCCGCCGCCAAGGCGAGGCCCGGCCAGGTGACCTATGCCCATGCAGGCGTGGGCGGTGCCACGCATGTAGGCATGGAGGAGTTTGCGGGCGTGGCCGGCATACAGCTCAACCATGTGCCCTACAAGGGCGGTGCCGAGGCATTGCAGGGCGTGCTGGGCGGCCATGTGGATGCGCTGGCCGACTCCAGCTCCTGGGCTCCGCATGTGGAGGCCGGCAAGCTGCGCCTGCTGGCGACCTGGGGCGAGCAGCGCACGGCGCGCTTCAAGGACGTGCCCACGCTGCGCGAATGCGGCTACGACGTGGTGGTCGATGCGCCCAACGGCATTGGCGCGCCGCGTGGCCTGGACCCGGCCGTGGCGGCCAGGCTGCGCGAGGCCTTCCGCGCCGCCGTGGCCAGCCCCGAGTTCAAGTCCGTGGCCGAGAAGCTGGATGCACCGCTGCTGTACCTGGACGGCCCGGACTACGAGAAATACGTCAACACGGTCTATCAAAAAGAGACCGTTTTGATCGACAAGCTCAAGCTGCGCGAATTGATGAAGGGCTGACAGCCCGCGAACCCACACCGATGAAAGCCACGCATGTCCCGCACCGATAGCCCCCTGCTGCACCTGCATCCCAACGACAACGTGCTGGTCGCCAAGACCGCTCTGTCGCTGGGCCAGGAGATTCCCGAACTGGGCGTGCGCGCCCGCGCCCAGGTGCCTGCGGGCCACAAGATCGCCGCGCGCCGCATCGCAGAGGGCGAGCAGGTGAAGAAGTACGACACCGTGATCGGCGTGGCCATGCGCGAGCTGGAGGCTGGCGACTATGTGCACAGCCACAACCTGCGCATCGTGGACTACTACCGCGACCCGGCCTTCGGCGCCGACGTGCGGCCCGTGGACTATGTACCCGAGGCGCAGCGCGCCAGCTTCCAGGGCTTTGTGCGCGCCGGCGGCGGCGTGGGCACGCGCAATTTCATCGGCATCCTGTCGTCGGTGAACTGCTCGGCCACGGTGATCAAGCGCATTGCCGCGCATTTCACGGCCGAGCGCATGGCGGCATTCCCCAACGTGGACGGCGTGGTGGCCTTCGCCCAGACCAGCGGCTGCGGCATGTCCTCGCCCAGCGAGCATTTCGACGTGCTGCGCCGCACGCTGGCCGGCTATGCGCGCCACCCCAACCTGGCCGGCGTGCTCATCGTGGGCCTGGGCTGCGAGCGCAACCAGGTCGATGCCCTGGTGGAGTCGCAGGGCCTGAGCGAAGGCCGGCTCATGCGCACCCTGGTGATGCAGGAGGTCGGCGGCACGCGCGTGACCATAGAGGCAGGCATCCGCGCCATCGAAGAGATGCTGCCCGAAGCCGATGCCGCGCGGCGCAGCACGGTCAGTGCCAGCCACCTGAAGATCGGGCTGGAGTGCGGCGGCTCGGACGGGTTTTCGGGCATCACGGCCAACCCGGCCCTGGGCGCGGCCATGGACATCCTGGTGCGCCACGGCGGCACGGCCATCCTGTCGGAAACGCCCGAGATCCATGGCGTGGAATTCATGCTCACGCGCCGCGCCATCACGCCGGCCGTGGGGCAGAAGCTGCTGGACCGCCTGGCCTGGTGGGAGCGCTACGCGGCCGGCCAGAACGCGCAGTTCAACGGCGTGGTCGGCCACGGCAACCAGGCCGGCGGCCTGGCCAACATCTTCGAGAAATCGCTGGGCTCGGCCATGAAGGGCGGCACCACGCCGCTGCGCGCCGTCTACGAATACGCCGAGCCCATCACCGAGCCGGGCTTCGTCTTCATGGATTCGCCGGGCTACGACCCCGTAGCCTCCACGGGCCAGATTGCCAGCGGCGCGCACCTGATCTGCTTCACCACGGGGCGCGGCTCCATGTTCGGCAGCAAGCCTGCACCCACTATCAAGCTGGCCAGCAACACGCCCATGTACCGGCGCCTGGAGGAAGACATGGACATCAACTGCGGCCTGATCGTGGACGGCGAATGCGGCGTACCCGAGATGGGGCAGCGCATCTTCGCGCAGATCCTGCGCCACGCCAGCGGCGAGCCCACCAAGAGCGAGGCCCTGGGCCTGGGCGACCATGAGTTCGTGCCCTGGCACCTGGGCATCGTGAGCTGAGCCGCCCCTTACAACACCTGCATCCAACGATTCCATGCCACTGACCCTGACCCTGACCCGCCCCGAGCTGCTGCGCAGCGCCAACTTCATCGCCGGCCAATGGGCGACCGCGACGGCCACGCCCGCCGCACCTGCCCCACGCCTGGCCGTGACCGACCCCGCCACGGGCGCACTGATCACCGAGGTGCCCGACTCCGGCGCCGCCGAGGCCCGCGCCGCGCTGGACGCCGCGCATGCCGCCTTTCCCGCCTGGCGCAAGACGCCCGCCAAACAGCGCGCCGCCATCATCAAGCGCTGGAACGACCTGGTGCTGGCCCACCAGGACGACCTGGGCCGCCTCATCAGCCGCGAGCAGGGCAAGCCCCTGGCCGAGGGCAAGGGCGAGGTCGCCTATGCGGCCAGCTACATCGAATGGTTCGCCGAAGAGGCCACGCGCATGAACGGCGAGATCATTCCCGCGCCCGTGCCGGGCCGGCGCATGTTTGCGCTGCGCGAGCCCGTGGGCGTGGTGGCCGCCATCACGCCCTGGAACTTTCCTGCCGCCATGATCGCCCGCAAGATCGCGCCCGCGCTGGCCGCCGGCTGCACCGTGGTCTGCAAGCCCGCCGAAGACACGCCGCTGACCTCGCTGGCCCTGGTGCTGCTGGCCCAGGAGGCAGGCGTGCCGACCGGCGTACTCAACATCGTCACGGCCTCGCGCGAGAAGACGCCCGAGGTGGTGGATGTCTGGCTGGACGACGCGCGCGTGCGCAAGATCACCTTCACGGGCTCCACGCCCGTGGGCAAGCACCTGGCGCGGCGCAGCGCCGACACGCTCAAGAAGCTCTCGCTGGAGCTGGGCGGCAATGCGCCCTTCATCGTCTTCGAGGACGCCGACATCGATGCCGCCGTCGACGGCTTCATGGCCGCCAAGTTCCGCAATGGCGGCCAGACCTGCGTGTGCCCCAACCGCGTCTTCGTGCACCGCAGCGTGCACGACGTGTTTGCACAGAAGCTGGCCGCGCGCGTGGCCGCGCTGCACGTGGGCCCGGCCAGCGACCCGGCCTCGCAGATCGGCCCCATGATCAATGCGCGCGCCGTGGAAAAGATCGAGCGCCATGTGCAGGACGCCGTGGCGCGCGGCGCCAGGGTGCTCACGGGCGGCAGGCGCCTGGATGCCCTGGGCGCCAACTACTACGCGCCCACCGTGCTCACGGGCGCCGATGCCTCCATGGCCTGCGCCTGCGAGGAAACCTTCGGCCCCGTGGCGCCGCTCACCGTCTTCGACAGCGAGGACGAGGTCATCGCCGCAGCCAACGACACGCCCTTCGGCCTGGCCGCCTACTTCTACAGCAACGACGCACGCCGCATCTGGCGCATGGCCGATGCGTTGGAGACCGGCATCGTCGGCATCAACGAAGGCGCACTGGCCGCCGAGGCAGCGCCCTTCGGCGGCGTCAAGGAGTCGGGCTACGGCCGCGAGGGCTCCACCCACGGCCTGGACGACTACCTGCACACCAAGTACGTCTGCCAGGGCCTGCTGGACTGAATCTTTCCCTCAACGAAATCACCGGACACCATGCCAGCCCACAACCCCTTCAAGACCGCCCTGGCCGCAGGCCAGCCCCGCATCGGCCTGTGGCTGTCCATGGCCGACCCCTACCTGGCCGAGGCTGCCGCCACCTGCGGCTACGACTGGCTGCTGATCGACGGCGAGCACGCCCCCAACGACGTGCGCAGCACCCTGGCCGCGCTGCAGGCCGTGGCCCCGCACCCGGCACAGGCCGTGGTGCGCGTGGTCGAAGGCAGCACGGCCCTGATCAAGCAGATGCTGGACATCGGCGCCCAAACGCTGCTCGTGCCCATGGTGGACACGGCCGAACAGGCGCGCGCCGTGGTGTCCGCCACGCGCTACCCGCCGCTGGGCGTGCGCGGCGTGGGCAGCGCCGTGGGCCGCGCATCGCAGTGGAGCGCACGCGCCGACTACCTGCAGGTGGCCGACGAAGAGGTCTGCCTGCTGGTGCAGGCCGAGACCGTGGCCGCCCTGCACAACCTTGAAGCCATTTGCGCGGTGGACGGCGTGCACGGCGTCTTCATCGGCCCCGCCGACCTGGCCGCCTCCATGGGCCACCGCGGCAACCCCGGCCACCCCGAGGTGCAGGCCGCCATCGAGGGCGCCATGAAGACCATCATCGCCAGCGGCAAGGCGGCCGGCACCCTGACCTCGGACCCCGCCCTGGCCCGCCGCTACCTGGATCTGGGCTGCAGCTTCGTGGCCGTGGGCGTGGATGTGCTGCTGTTTGCGAATGCGGCGCGCAGGCTGCGGGGGCAGTTCGATGATTCGCCAGTGGCCGAGCCTGTGCAGCGCCTCGGGGCTGCGTATTGAGAACATGGGGCGGCACAGGCGCGGGTCACTCGCCTGTCATGATTTTCATGAATCCATCGTGATCCACGGGGCCTGAGCCATCCGAGTCAATCTCCGCAATCAGCTCGTCAAGCTCCTCCTCCGTGAGTTGGTCCCCTAAAACTTTCCTCAAGTCTGTAATAGGAGTGAAGGCAACGCCATTTTTGTCATAAAGACGGTACGCTTCCCGAAGATCTTTGGCGTCACCAGGAACGGGCAACACCATCATTGCACAAGCAAAAGGCAGAAATACCGTATATCTGACCTGTGCAACAATGCTTATTTCCCGCATCAAGGCAGCCCAGCCACCAATTGCTCCATTGGATTTATTCATGAAACACTCCATTCATTGAAAATATGAAAAGAGGCATATTCATTCAAGGCGCACACAGGTTCTGCACAAACGCATGCGTATCCTGCCCCGAGCCCGTCTCGCTGCCGCCCGTCAGATAGCAGCCATCCTGGCTGAGCGCAATGGCGCCGCTGTTCTTGCCACCCGGCAGCGTACCCAGGTCCACCGATCCTCCGGCCAGGGTCCACTTGAACGCATGGCGCGTACCGTCGCCCATCTCGCTGCTGCCCACCACATTGCCGTTGTCGCCTATGTCAGACACCGAGGCATGCATGCCACCGGTTGGCGCGGGGATGTCGGTGCGCACATTGGTCGTGGTGTCCCAGTGGAAGGGAACGGGATCGCCGTTGGTGTTGCTGTACTTGCCGATGACCCGGCCATTGGCGTTCAGCGTCTTGGCACTGCTGCGCTGCGCGCCAGTGGACAACACCAGCGGCGCCGAAGCCGGATTGCTCCACAGCACGGCATGACCGCCCTGTGCACCAAAATCACAATGGCCCAGGATGCGCGAGTTCACCACCTGGGAAGCGCGGCAGTGCAGCGCATCGGCAGGCAGCGGCAGCGCGGCGGAGGCGTAGGTTCCCAGCAGCCCCGGGGACCACAGCACGGGCTGGGGCCGGCCGCTGGAGCCGGGACAGTTGCCGACGATATTGGGCATCGTCGGATTCACGGAATGGTCGTCCACATCGGCGGGCACGCAGTTCGTGGCAACCAGGCCCAGCAGGCCGGCCGGCAGCGTGCGTGCCGTGGTTTCGTTGTTGCGCCACATCACCGGCAAGGCCGTGTTGTCGGCATTGAGGCTGACACCCGCGACCGCGCCACTCTGGCTGAGCGCGGTCACCTTGGTGCGCACACCGCCCGCCAACGCCTGCAAAGCCTGTACCGTGGTGGGGGCCGTGGCATTCCAGACCACGCCCGTTGGCAGCGAATTGCTGTTCATGCACCACCCGACCAGACGGCCCACATTGGTGATGGCGCCTGCCACGCAATTGCGACCATCGACCAGATGTGCCAGATCCACCGCGCTGCCGGGCGCCAGGGCAACAAAGCCCGAGGCAGATCCATTGGCCTCTGCACAGGCGCCCACCACATATCCGGAATTATTGACATCCAGGCCTGCGCACTGCGGACCCGAGGCAGTCCCTATATCCTGCATGGGTCCTGCCTGAGCCATACTGGAGGCAAGCATCAAGCCGCCAGTCAAAACCAGAGGGAAATAAAATGCCGGAACAGTCATACGCATTCTCCTGCCAAAGAACCACAGTTTGACAACACGAATCGAACTTGTTTCTGACTGATGGATTGAAATCAGATGCTGACTATTGATATTCAATCACGCAGCGATCTCTGCGCACAAATATGTGATTGTTATTGATAAATCACAATTAATAGGAGGTCCGCACCATTTGCATGCTCAGCAATGGGGCGGGGCCCGCAAGGGGCCCCGCCGTGTGATTCACTCAAAGGAAAACAGGGAAAAGCGAAGGGAAAGACCTGCCCGCTCAGCCCAGCAGCAGCCAAGTCCCCAATCCTGCGGCAGCAGCCACAATCGCCACACGCCGCGCGAACTGCGGCGCATAGGTCAGCAGCAGGCCCAGGGCCAGGGCCGCAAAGGTCAGCAGGCCCAGCCAGGCGGCCACGGCCACCGAGGCATTCCAGCGCAGCAGGCAGGGCGCCAGCGATAGGGCCAGCAGCGCGTAGCCGGCCAGCCGCCAGGCCTTCAGGCGCGCGGGCGCCAGGCCTTCGGTGCCCAGCTGGTCCTGGTGCCGGTCCATGGAAGCGGCGATGACGGCAAAGCCTGCAAAGGCCAGAAAAAAGGCGGCAAGAATCATCATGACGCGCGCTCCAGCGTGGGGGCATGGCTGGCGGCACGGGCTTGCGTGCGGGGCACTGCAGCCGCTGCCGGCTTGCCGCGCAGCAGCCACCAGGCCACCACGCCGTGGATGGCGGCCAGGCCCAGCATCAGCAGCTCGAAGCTGGCGATGCTCCACTGCCCGTTGGCCAGGGTCTGCACCAGCGATGCGCCGCCCGTCAGCAGGTTGAGCAGGGGCAGCAGCGCATACAGCACGGCGGCCAGCGCCATCTGCTGCAGCCAGGCATTGCGGTGCGAGACCAGCAGCGGATGCAGCAGGCACAGCAGCCAGATGATGAAGAAGCCGTTGATCTCCCAATCACTGCGTGCCTGCATGGGCACGGGCAGCAGGCGGTTGAGCCAGAAGAAGCCGGCCACGGCCACCGACAGGCCCGCGATGGAGCCCACGTTGAGCACCTCCACCAGACGGTGGCCGAAGGGCGTGCGGCCCAACTTGCGGCGCTCGGGCATGCGCTTGACCACCCACAGCACCATGCCCGACGCGGCCATGAAGGTGCCGACCACGCCGCTGAGCAGCAGCAGCCAGCGCGTGGCGGGCTCTGCAAAGCGGCCCAGGTGCACGCCGGTGATCACGTTGCTGGTGGCGCGCACCCAGGAGATGGCGGGCGCCTCGGGGCTGGCCTGCAACTGGCCGGTCACGCCGTCGAAGCGCAGGGTCTCGGACTGGCCCCGGTTGATGAGGCTCATGCCACCGCCTTCGCGCAGCTCGACCACCGCGCGCGAGGTGCCGGGCGCGTTGACGGTAATGCTGCCCACGCCGTGCTCGGGCCAGCGGCGCGCGCCCTCGGCCATCATGGGCGCGATATCGGCCAGCGCGGCGGCCTGGCGCTCTTGTTTGCCACCGCGCGCGCCCGGGCCCTGGTTGGCCGCCTGACCGCGCGCACCCCGCACATCGGCGAAGTAGGCATTGGTGTCGCCGTTGTAGGCCGCCTGTATGCCCCAGGGCATGAGCATGAACATCAGCAGCACCAGGCCGCTGAAGGTGATGACGATGTGAAACGGCAATGCCAGCACGGCCGTGGCGTTGTGCGCGTCCAGCCAGGAGCGCTGGCCCTTGCGCGGGCGGAAGGTGAAGAAGTCCGTGAAGATCTTCTTGTGCGTGATCACGCCCGTGATGATGGCCACGAACATCAGCATGGTGGCGAAGCCCACGATCCAGCGGCCCCAGATGCGCGGCATGGCGTGCAGCTCGAAGTGGAAGCGGTAGAAGAAGTTGCCGGCGCGTGTCTCGCGCGGCTCCAGCTTCTCGCCCGTGGCGGCGTCGATCTCGGCGCGCTTGGTGCCTGCGCGGCCCGTGGCGGCGCCGGGCTCTCGCCAGGATGCGGCCACCGCCACCTGGCGCGGGCCGGGCAGGCTCAGCGTCCAGGTCGTGGCCTCCGGCGCGATGCGCTGCATGGCCTCCAGTGCGCGCTGCGCGGTGTCGGCGTCCTGCACCGAGCCGTGCAGCTCCGGCCGCATCCAGTCGTTGATCTCGTCGCGGAAATAGCTCAGGGTGCCCGTGAAGAACACCGCGTAGAGCAGCCAGCCCAGCAGCAGGCCGCTCCAGGTGTGCAGCCAGGACATGGACTGGCGCAGTCCCTCGGGTTTGCCGTCTGCCCTCATGCTGCGGCTCCGTTCGACAGCACCCAGGCCAGAAGTCCCAGACCCGCGCCCGGCAGGCCGATCACGGCCCAGGCGCGCCAGGCGCTGGCGCAGCCGAAGGCCCACATGGCCGCCACGGCGTAGATGATGAAGGCCAGCAGCGTCGAGCCCAGCGCCGCATCGGCCCGTTCCACGCCCAGCCAGACCATGGCGCGCGCGCCCGTGGCGGCGCAGGCGGCCGACAGCAGATAGCCGCCGCCGATCGCCGCCAAGGCGCGCGAGGCCACGGCCACGCGGTAGCGCAGCAAGGATGGAGAGGACCCTCCCGGGGTCGAGGCTTGCATGGGGATGACCTTTCTTGCGGATCGTTGCCCGTCATGGACGCCGCGGCCGCAGCGCAGGCCCGGACGGACAAAGGCGCCACAACAGTTCAAGGTCTGTGCGGCGCCGGGCGTTGGCCGCGCGCCTGAAGCACGCCGCCTTTCAAAGAGCGGGAATGATAATGATTTTTATTACCCGAGTCATTTAAAGAAATGCAAAGCCGGCCTCCTGCCACCGGCCCCGACCATCTCCCTGGCGCCTGTTCCCCTATCGCGCCCGCCCCGCCAGCCAGCGCCCGCCGAACTGGTTGATCACCATGCCCGCCAGCACGGCCAGCGTGCCCATCCACTGCATCAGGGTGGGCCGCTCGCCCAGCAGCAGCATGGCCGAGACCAGGCCCACCACGGGCACCATCAGAGACAGCGGCGCCACCGTGCCGGCCGCATAGCGCTGCAGCAGGCGCGTCCACAGGCCATAGCCCAGCAGCGTGGCCAGCAGCGCCAGGTACAGGATGGAGGCCACGGCGGTCAGGTCGATCCCCGCCAGTTGCTGCACGACCGTATCCGCGCCATCGGTCCAGACGGCCAGGGCCATCAGCGGCGCAATGGGAAAGATGCTGCTCCAGACGATGAAGGGGAAAGGCTCGTAGGGGCCGCTGCGCGCCGCATAGCGCGTGATCATGTTGGACACGGCCCACATGCAGGCCGCGCCCACGGTCAGCAAAAAGCCGGCCAGCGTCATGGCGTTGTCGCCTTCGCCATGGGCGCTGCCAATGGCAACCAGCCCGCCCAGCGACACCACCAGGCCCAGCCAATGCCACAGGCGCGCGGGCTCGCCCAGCAGGAAGGCGGCCAGCAGCAGCGTGACGAAGGCCTGCGTCTGCAGCACCACCGAGGCCATGCCGGCCGGCATGCCCAGCTTCAGGCCCAGGAACAGCATGCCGAACTGGCCCACGCCCTGCACCAGCCCATAGGCGGCCAGATAGCGCCAGCCCACCGACTTGGGCGGGCGCACGAACAGCAAAAAGGGCAGCGACGCCACCACAAAGCGCAGCGCGCTCAGCAGCATGGGCGACAGCGTCAGCAGACCGAACTTCATGGCCACGAAGTTGGTGCCCCAGATCAGGATGACCAGCAGCGCACGCGCCCAGTCGCCACGGCTCAGGTGCTGCGCGGTCATGCCCTGCCCTCGGTGCAGCGGGGCCTGCAATGGTCAGGGACAGCGGCCGGCAGCACCGGCAAGGAACAGGAAGAAGGCATGGCGGGCAATGGGCAAAAAGAAAAGGGGCGGATCACATCCGCCCCCGGCGTTTGTACCACCGCAGCCCGTGCGCTGCCGGGCGGACGTGGCTCGGCCCTGCGTTTCAGTCCGCCGCGTAGTCGATGGGATCGTGGGCATGCTGGCGCCCCAGCGCGCCGGCCATGGCCAGCATGAAGGCCAGGCCGCGCCGCACATCGGGCTCGCGTGCCATGCGCATCAGGCCGATCAGGGTGGGCGTTTCCTCCATGGCCTGCACCTGGGCCGCCGCCATGCGCGCGGCATTGCCCGCGGCCCAGGCCCCGCCCACGCCATCCTCGAAGGCCTTGGCGACCTTCTCGACCATGTAGTCGTCTGCCATGTCCACCAGGTCCGCCGTGGCCGACAGCAGATCGACCACGCGGTTCAGGCGCCGGCCCGCCAGCAGCGGCTCCAGCTTGCCCATCAGTTCGGCCAGCCCCTGCAGCGCGGCGTCGTCCTGCAGCAGGCCGCCGGCGGCGGGCTGCGCCACGGGAATGTCGGAAGCGATGTTCATCTCGGTGCTCCTTGTCTTCGTGCTTGGAATGACAATGCAAAGGCCCTGGCCTCAGACCAGGGCGCGGGCCACGGCCCAGTACATGCCGCGGTTGAAGCCCTTGCGCATCATCGAGCCGACCTTGGTCGGCGGCGTGGGCTTGACGTCGACCTGGTAGTCGTACCAAAGCGGCATGCCGCCGTCCAGGCCCATCTGGGCGATGGCCACCACGCGCCCGTCGTAGGCATCGCTGGTGCGGCCGAAGCGGATCTGCGAGGCGATGTTGTTCACCACCACGGGCGACTGGTTGTGACAGGCGCCGCCGGCCTTGCTCACCGGCAGGTCCACCGTATCGCCCAGCACATAGACATGGCTCTGGCCCAGCACCTGCATGGTCTCGTGGTCGGTGGGCAGCCAGCCTTCGCCATCCTGCGCCTGCGACAGGCCGCAGTCGCGCACGGCCTGCACGGCGCGTATGGGCGGCGTGGCCATGAGGATGTCGAAGTCCTCGGCCTGGCCCTCTTCCGAGTGGGCCACCTTGGCCTCGGGGTCCACGCGCGCCAGCGTGAAGCCGCGCTGGTGGCGAATGCCGCGCTGCTCGAACACCGTGGGAAGAATCTCGCAGGTGTCCTTCTGCAGGAACAGGCAGTTGCGCAGCAGCTGCGAGACCGTGGGATAGGTGTAGACGATCTCCACCTTGTCGCGCACGCCGCGCCGGCGCAGCAGGTCGTCCAGCATCAGCGTGGTCTCTATGGGCGCGATGCCGCACTGGTGCGGCACATTGGGCGTCTTGGGAAAGGTGACGGTGACGAAGATGCGGCCCTTTTCTATGCGCGCCAGCTTGTCGGCCAGCTGCCGCGCGGGCGCGTGCTGGTAGAAGTGGTCGCCGGCCTCGGCCAGGCCTTCGATGCGCTCGGGCGAGGGCACGCAGCCCGTGGAGATCACCAGATGGTCGTAGCCGAAGCGCTTGCCGCTCTTGCAGTGCACGGCCTGCAGCGCGAAGTCGAAACGCTCCACCTCTTCCACCTGGAAGTCGATCTCGGGCCGCAGCAGGCCGCGCTGCCTGCGCCGCAGCTCGTCGCGGAAGAAGGCATTGAAGGCCACGTACATGAAGGCCGGCTTGTAGTAGTGCCAGGGCGAGTTCGACAGCATGGTGATGCGCACCTTGCCTGTGACCACCTCCGGATACAGCTTGCTGACCAGGTGGTTGGCGGTCATGGTGCCGCCAATGCCCCCTCCGATGATCAAGATGTGATGCGCCATCCCTGCTACTCCTTGTGCTTTCGCCTCAGTGGAACAACCGCTGGCGCCGCACGGCGCCAGCGCCGGAAAATGCGCCGCTCAGTCAGGCTTGAGCGATCGCCACACCCCGTCCCAGAGCGCGTCGAACAGGGGCTCTATGGGCGTGTCGATGATGCCGTCCAGCCGCAGGCAGATCATGCGGATCGCGCTGCCGTACATCAGGCTGGCCGCCACCATGGGCTCCATCTGGCGGATCTCGCCATCGGTCATGCCGGCGAACACGAAGCCGCGCATGCGCACGAAGGCCGAGGCCGAGCAGATGGCCTGCTCGTCGGGCAGAAACTCGCGGTGGCGCGCATTGACCACGAAGCCCATGGCCTCGGGCTCGGCCTCGGCCAGCCCGAACAGCATGCGCAGCACCTCGCGGCAGCGCTGGGCGCTGCCCGCGTGCCGCTCCTCGATATCGTCGAGCAGCACATTCATGCGCGCCAGCAAATGCCGGTACAGCTCGCGCGCAATGCCTTCCTTGTCGGCAAAGTGGTTGTAGAAGAAACCGATGGACACGCCGGCCTCGGCGCACAGGTCCTGTATCGAGGTATTGAAGAAGCCCCGCTCCACGAACAGCCTGAGCGCCACGCGCAGCGTCTGCACATGGCGCGATCCCGCGTGCGGAAAGAAGGTCCAGGCCTCGTCTTGCATGAGAACCGATAGTAGAACGAATCTTCATTCTATTTTCACAAGCACTTGCAAACTACACCAGGGTTTTCCAGAAAAGACGGTACCCAGTGCATCAGCCGCAATGCCTGGCCCATTCCCGGCCATTGCCCTGCGGGACCGTAGAATCCGCGCGCAGCCATTGGAGACCGAGACAACAATGACGGGCTGCACACGAATCCGACCCAAAGGCCTTTTGCAAATGCAACTCCCCATCCACGTCATCGACGCATTCACATCGGAACGATTCAAGGGCAATCAGGCCGCCGTCATTCCCCTGGATGCATGGCTTGCCGATTCCACGCTGCAGGCCATTGCCGCAGAGAACAATCTCTCGGAAACCTCGTTCCTGGTCTGGAGTGCCGAGCGCGACGCCTTCGAGATCCGCTGGTTCTCCCCGCTCACGGAGATCGCGTTCTGCGGCCATGCCACGCTGGCAAGCGCCTTCGTGCTGTTCGAGGCCGACCCCGCGCTGCGCAGCATCACGTTCTGGGCCGCTGCCGTGGGCAAGGTCACCGCCACGCAGGAGGATGGCGGACGCATCGTCATGACCTTCCCGCGCCGCGATGCCAAGCCGCTGGATGAGGTGCCGGCCGCGCTGCGCGAGGGCCTGACGCCTGCGCCCACGGCCTATCTTGTGAACCAGCAGGCCTACGTGGCGGTCTACGCCGCCGAGGCCGATGTGCTGGCCGTCAAGCCGGATCTGGAACGCCTGAAGTCGCTGGGGCCGCTGGATGTGGTGGTGACGGCGCCTGCGGATGCGGGCGCCTCGTATGACTTCGTCAGCCGCTACTTCTGGCCCGCCAATGGCGGCGAGGAAGATCCCGTCACCGGCTCCATCCATGCGGCGCTTGCGCCTTACTGGGCGGGCAGGCTGGGCAAGAACCGTCTGATCGGCCACCAGGCCTCTCGCCGCATGGGCACGCTGTTTTGCGAAGTGACGGATGCCAGCGTCGAGGTGGCTGGCCACTGCGCGCGTTACCTGACCGGGACGATCACCGTCTGACACCCAGCCCGTCCCGATGGAGCCGACGCGGAAGGCGCATCAGCGCCGCAGGCAGCGGCCGGCGCCATCGATCAAGCGGGCCATTTCCCTGTCCACGCCCAGGTCGGCGCAATAGGCGCCCGCCCCGCGCAGTGACAGATCCAGAGTGGCAGGCTTGCTCCTGGAAACCTCGGCCCTCAACCGAAAGCCCGCCACGTTGGGCGCGCCGTAGTCGGCCGTCTCCAGCACGCCCTCCCGGGTGTCGCGGATGGAATGGCCGTTGCCAAGGTGGTAGGCCCCCTCTTCGTCGCCCATGGTTTCGTCAAGGCAGGCGAAGGCCTGTTCGACCGAAGCGCCTTGGGGCAGGACCAGCGACGCGGTTGTGCCTGGGCCCAAGGCATCGCACATGCCTGCAGAGATTGCGCAGCCGCTCAACAGGCCTGCAAGGCCCAGTACCCATATCCGCATTCACGCTTCCTTTCCAGAGGCCATGGAATCCGCGGCAGTGTATCGACCCGGCCGCGGCGCCGGGCTCGCAATGCGCAGGGAATAGTCTCTCGCCTTGCCGATACCCCCGAGACACGCAGGTACCATCCGCGCATGAGTACCCACTACGAATCCCTGTCGCAAGCCGACGCCTACCGCGACGCCTTCGACGTGGAAGCGCCCGCGGCCAGCGAGCGCAACATGACGCCGCGCAAGTCCGGCTTTTTCATCCGCAGCGTCGCCGTGGCTGCAGAGGCAGCCGCTGAACAGGCAGAACCTGCAGCTCCCGACACACCGCCTGCAGCACCCACCACTCCCGCACGCGAGCTGGTTGCCGCCCAATGGGGCCTTGTGCCGCACTGGGTGAAGTCGGCTTCGGACGGCCGGCTGCGCGCGCTCAAGCTGGTGAATGCGCGTTCGGAGACCGTCTCCACGGCCCAGGCCTTCCGCGATGCCTGGCTCAATGGCCAGCGCTGCATCGTGCCCATGGCCGCCTTTTTCGAGGATGACTACCGCAACGGCAAGGCCCTGCCCACGCGCATCTCGCGCATCGACGGCAAGCCCATGGGCGTGGCCGGCGTGTGGGCGCAGTGGACGGGCCCCGACGGCGAGGTGCTGCTGAGCTACGCCCTGCTCACGGTCAACGCCAACAGCCATGCGCTGCTGCACCGCTACCAGCAGCCCGGCGCGGAAAAGCGCATGCCGGCGATTCTCAACGAAGGCGCCTACGACGCCTGGCTCAACGCGCGCGTGGAAAAGGCGCGCGAGTTCATGCGCCAGTACCCGTCCAACTGGCTCACCGCCAATCCGGTGGAGCGCAAGGCCGACAAGCGGCCTCCAGGGCTGATGGGCTGATGGGCTGATGGGCTGATGGGCTGATGGGCTGATGGGCTGATGGGCTGACGGGCTGACGCATAGCCCTTGTCCCGCGCGCTACGGCGCCTTGGGCAACGCGTTGATGGAGCGCAGGATGTCGCGCGTGATGCCCTGGCGCTTGGGCAGGTCGGCCAGCCGGTGGGGCGTGTCCATGTTCATGGCGAAGAACACGGGGCCGGCCGGCCATTCCACCCAGCCCACCCACCAGCCGATACGGCCCGTCCAGCCGGTTTTGGCGCGCAGTATCCAGTCCGGGCCCGCCTCGTTGATCATCACGTCCTTCACCAGCCGCTGGTGCTCCGCCGGCAATGGCAGCCGATTGCGGTACAGCCGCTGCAGGAAGGCCACCTGCTCCAGCGCCGAAATGGCCAGGTCGCCTTCCACCCAGAAAGGCGCCTCGCCCGTGGCCAGCGCATTGCCGTAGTCGATCTTGCGCATGTAGGCAGCCTCACGCGCGCTGCCAAGCTCCCTGGCAAAGCCTTCGTACACCCACAGGGTGGAGTTGCGCATGGCCGAGCGCAGGTCCTGATCGGCATTCCAGGCCGGCAACTGGCGCTTCACGCCGTCCCAGGGAATGCGCTGGAATTCATCGCGCAGCAGCCCGGCGTCCAGCGCGAACAGGCTGTGCGGGATCTTGAAGGTGGAAGCGGGCGAGTAGCGCCGCGCCGCGCGGTCACGGTTGTGGATGTAGACGGCTTCGGCCTGGCCTCTGGCATCGACCACGACGATGCTGCCATCGACCTTGGCATCGGCAAAGAAGCGGGCCCACTCGGGCTTGTCCTGCAGTTCGGCAGCCGCCAGCGCCGCCTGTGACAGACAGGCGAGCAGCGCGGCGCACATCAGATTTCTTCGATTCATGCAGGCAGTTTAAGAGCTGTACCACCGCACGGCGATGGTGCACCGCCTGCCCGGCTGCCCTGTTTTGACTCGCGGTTTTCCCGTTTTGGTGTTCCGGCCGCATCGCGCGGGCCCCAAGGGCCCCGTGTGCGCTGGCACGACTTGTGCAAGGCCGCTGCAGGCCGGCCAATGCAGCCATGGCGGTAACGGCAGACGGCCCCATGACCACAACAAACAAGGGAGTCATTGCATGCACAGGTGCGCACGGGCATTGAGAACATTGGTGGCGGGAGGATGGGTCGCGGTCCTGGGTGCGGCGCAGACGGCGCAGGCGGCCGAGCAGGCGATCACGCGGCCGTCGCTGGTGGCGGTGGAATCCATCAGCGCCGTGGACACGGTCTGGCTGATGACGGCCACGGTGCTGGTGCTGCTGATGACGCTGCCCGGCATTGCGCTGTTCTATGCGGGCATGGTCCGCCGCAAGAACGTGCTCAACACCATGGCCAGCGTGGTGGCGATTGCCTGCCTGGTGAGCATTCTGTGGTTTGCACTCGGCTACTCGCTGGCCTTCACGCCCGGCAATGCGTGGATAGGTGGTGATTCGCGCGCCTGGTTCGCGGGGCTGGATTTCAACGCCGCCAAGGGCCTGGTGGCCGTGAGCCACCTGGCACCGCATGTGCCCGAAGCGGCCTATGCCATGTTCCAGCTGGCCTTTGCCGTGATCACCGCCGCCTTGCTGGTGGGCGCCTGGGTGGAGCGCATGCGCTTCGGTGCCATGCTGATCTTCGTGGGCCTGTGGAGCCTGCTGGTGTATGCGCCGGTGGCGCACTGGGTGTGGGAGCCCGGGGGCTGGCTGGCGCGCATGGGCGCGCTGGACTTTGCCGGAGGCACCGTGGTGCATGTGAACGCGGGCGTGGCCGGCCTGGTCTGCGCCTGGTTCCTGCGGCCGCGCCGCGGCTACGGGCACGAGCCCTTCGAGCCCTACAACCTGGCCCTGACCATGATGGGCGCGGCCCTGCTGTGGATGGGCTGGTTCGGCTTCAACGCCGGCTCATCGCTGGCCGGGGACAGCCGGGCGGCGCTGGCGCTGGCCGTCACCCACATTGCCGCCAGCGCGGGCGCCCTGGCCTGGTCGCTGGCCGAATATGTGGTGCGCGGCAAGGCCACGCTGCTGGGGCTGTGCTCGGGGCTGGTCGGCGGCCTGGTGGCGATCACGCCGGCAGCGGGCTTCGTGACGCCGCTGTCGGCGCTGTGCATCGGCCTGATCGCCGGTGTCGCCTGCTACTGGGGCGCCACGGGCCTCAAGCGGCTGCTGGGCGCGGACGATTCGCTGGATGTGTTTGGCGTGCATGGCGTGGGCGGCATCGTGGGATCGCTGCTGACCGGCGTGTTTGCCAGCCCGCAGATCGGCGGCGTGCAGGGCAGCGTGCTCACCCAGGCCGTGAGCGTGCTGGCCGTGGCCTTGTTCACGCTGGTGGCCACGGCCGTGCTGCTGTGGTTGCTGGACATGCTGATCGGCCTGCGCGTGGATGAGGAAAGCGAGCTGCAGGGCCTGGACCTGGCGCTGCACCGTGAACGCCTGAGTGAATGAACGGCCGGGCCGCAAAGCGGCCCAGCACCCGATCGCCCGATGATCGTCAAACCGAAGGAGTGCCCACTACATGCCCGAAAGCGAACTCCTGGCCATTGCCGCGCACCTGCATGTGCTGCTGCGCAGAAGCTGCGGCCGCGTGACCGATACCGAATGGCTGGCGGCCAATGCCGAATACGCCGCCGAAATCATCCGCTTCGCCCGGGAGCAGGAAGGAGCGCGCAGCACGCCCGAACTGGTGGACTGGACCCACCGCTTCGAAGCCGCCTGGAACGCCGCGCTGGCCGGGCCCACCGAGCGCTCGCCGCTCATGCAGCGCGCCGGCGAGCTGATGCGCCAGCGCGCGGAAAACCGCAAGTACGTGGGCACGCTGCGCTAGCGTCTTGCCTGATCAGGCCGGTGGAGCGGGCACGGAGTGCAGCAGCACGGGCGCGTCGCCATCGCCGTTGACGCTTTCCATCTGCACGCCAAAGCCCCACAGGCGCGCTGCGTGCTTGAGCACTTCCAGCGCATCGTCGGACAGGGGCCGGCCCTGGTAGCGCGTGTGGCGCAGGGTGAGGCAGCGGTCGCCGCGCAGATTGACGTTCCAGACCTGGATATTGGGCTCGCGCGCGCCCAGGTCGTACTGCTGCGACAGGGTCTGGCGCAGGGTGCGGTAGCCGTCGTCGTCGTGGATGGCGCTGACCAGCAGCTCGCGTTCGCTGGCATCGTCGTGGATGGAGAACAGGCGCATGTCGCGCATCAGCTGCGGGCTCAGGTACTGGCCGACAAAGCTCTCGTCCTTGAAGTTCTGCATGGCATGGTGCAGCGCCGGCAGCCAGGGCGTGCCGGCCAGGTCGGGGAACCAGCGGCGGTCTTCCTCGGTCGGGTCCTGGCAGATGCGGCGGATGTCGCGGTACATGGCAAAGCCCAGCGCATAGGGATTGATGCCGCTGTAGGCGCGGTGGCCGGCCGGGGGCTGGTAGATGACGTTGGTGTGGGAGGACAGCCATTCGATCATCACGCCGTCGGTCAGCCAGCCTTCGTCGTACAGGGTGTTGAGCAGGGTGTAGTGCCAGAACGTGGCCCAGCCCTCGTTCATCACCTGGGTCTGGCGCTGCGGGTAGAAGTACTGGGCGATCTTGCGCACGATGCGCACGATCTCGCGCTGCCAGGGCTCCAGCAGCGGGGCGTTCTTCTCGATGAAGTACAGCAGGTTTTCCTCGGGTTCCTTGGGAAAGCGCTCGCTGTGCTGCGCCGCGCTGTCCTTGCCGGGGCGGGCCGGCAGGGTGCGCCACAGCTCGTTGACCTGCTGCTGGGCATAGGCCTCGCGCTGCTCGCGCTCGGCCCGCTCGCGCGCCAGGCTTTTCTTGGAGGGGCGGCGGTAACGGTCCACGCCCAGGTTGGACAGGGCGTGGCAGGAGTCCAGCCATTGCTCCACCGTCGTCAGGCCGTGGCGCTCCTCGCACTGGGAGATGAAGTCGCGCGCATAGACTAGGTAGTCGATGATGCTGCCCGCATCCGTCCACATGCCGAACAGGTAGTTGTTCTTGAAAAAGCTGTTGTGGCCGTACGCCGCATGGGCGATCACCAGGGCCTGCATGGCGGTGGTGTTCTCCTCCATCAGATAGCTGATGCAGGGATTGGAGTTGATGACGATCTCGTAGGCCAGGCCCATGTGGCCGCGCCGGTAGCGCCGCTCCGTCGCCATGTATTCCTTGCCATAGCTCCAGTGGCGGTAGCCCACGGGCATGCCCACGCTGGCGTAGGCGTCCATCATCTGCTCGGCCGAGATCACTTCCAGCTGGTTGGGATAGGTGTCCAGGCCGTAGCGCTCTGCCGTGGCCGCAATCGCTGCGTGATAGCGCTCGATGAGCTCGAAGGTCCAGTCGCTGGGATCGGGCAGAGGCTCGGCCGGCCGCGCCCCCGCCGGCAGCGGCGCGGAGGGCACGATGCGCTGAGCCCGGTCGCTGGCCAGATGGGATTTCCACTGCGGCGTGGCATGGCGGGGCGCCAGCACGGGATAGTGAGAGAGGTTCATACCGATACCCCCTCTTTCTTGAACAGGTCGCGGAACACGGGATAGATCTCGCTGGCGTCCGACACCTTGCGCATGGCGAAGTGCGAGAACAGCGGCAGCACCTGGCTGTACTCCTGCCACAGGCTCTGCTCTTCCTGCACCACCTGCACATAGGCGAAGTAGCGCACCAGCGGCAGGATTTTCTCGACCAGCAGGTTGCGGCAGTTGGAGCCGTCGTCGCCGAAGTTGTCGCCATCGCTGGCCTGGGCCACGTAGATGTTCCAGTCCGCGGACGGATAGCGCGCGCGGATGATCTGGTCCAGCAGCACCAGCGCACTGCTGACCACCGTGCCGCCGCTTTCCTGGGAGTGGAAGAACTCGTCCTCGCTGACCTCGGCCGCCTGCGTGTGGTGGCGGATGAAGACGATGTCGATCTTCTCGTAGTGCCGCGTCAGGAACAGGTACAGCAGGATGAAGAAGCGCTTGGCCAGGTCCTTGCGGTCCTGGTCCATGGAGCCGGACACATCCATCACGCAGAACATCACGGCCTGGCTGATGGGCGCAGGCACGCGCGTGCGGTTGCGAAACCGCAGGTCGATGGGGTCGAGAAAGGCCACCGTGCCCATGCGCAGCTTCAGCGCATCAATGCGCTGCTGCAGCTCGGCCGCCGCCTCGCTGGTGCCATCGTCCTGCGCCAGCAGCGCTTGCAGCTGCTCCTCCAGTGCCTTGAGTTCGCGGTGCGGCGCCTTGGTCAGCGCAATGCGCCGGCCCAGGGCGCCGCGCATGGTGCGCAGCAGCGCCAGGTTGTGCGGCGTGCCGTCGTGGCTGTAGCCGGCGCGGCGCGTCTTGTACTGCATGGTGTTGCCGATGTGGGTGCGCAGCAGACGCGGCAGGGCCAGGTCTTCAAAGAACAGTTCCATGAACTCTTCCTTGGTCAGGGTAAAGGTGAAGTCGTCCTCGCCCTCGCCGCTGTCGCTGGCCTGGGAGCCGCCGCCGCCTGCGCCGCCCTGCGGCCGGGCAATGCGGTCGCCGCGCACATGCTCGGTGTTGCCCGGATGCACCGTGTCATGGACGCCGCCCTGCCCGTGGTGGAACACGGGCTCGCGGATGTCCTTGCGCGGGATGGAGACGCTCTCGGACTCCTCCATGTGGCGGATGCCGCGCTTGTCCACCGCGCGGCGCACCGCCTCGGCGATCTGCGCCTTGTAGCGGCGCACGAAGCGCTCGCGGTTGCCCACCGACTTGTTCTTGCCGGCCAGCCTGCGATCGATGATTTGCAATGCCATCTGTTCCCCCCAGCCCGGGCGCGCCGAAGGGCGGCGCACCCACCCGTCAGTTGCTCTTGCGAACGCGCAGGTACCACTCGCACAGCAGGCGCACCTGCTTGGACGTATAGCCCTTGGCCTCCATGCGGGTGACGAAGTCCTCGTGCTTGCGCGCGTCCTCGGCACTGGCCTTGGCATTGAAGCTGATCACGGGCAGCAGCTCCTCGGTATTGGAGAACATCTTCTTCTCGATCACCACGCGCAGCTTCTCGTAGCTGGTCCAGCTGGGGTTCTTGCCCTGGTTGTTGGCCCGCGCGCGCAGCACGAAGTTGACGATCTCGTTGCGGAAGTCCTTGGCATTGGCAATGCCCGCGGGCTTCTCGACCTTCTCCATCTCGGCGTTGAGCGCGTTGCGGTCGAAGGCCTCGCCGGTATCGTTGTCGCGGTACTCGCTGTCCTGTATCCAGTAGTCGGCGTAGGTGACGTAGCGGTCGAAGATGTTCTGGCCGTACTCGCTGTAGCTCTCCAGATAGGCGGTCTGGATTTCCTTGCCGATGAACTCGGCATAGTGCGGCGACAGGTACTCCTTGATGTAGCTGGTGTACTTGGTCTCCAGCTCGGCAGGGAACTGCTCGCGCTCGATCTGCTGCTCCAGCACATACATCAGGTGCACCGGGTTGGCCGCCACCTCGGTGCTGTCGTAGTTGAAGACCTTGGACAGGATCTTGAACGCGAAGCGCGTGGAAATGCCCGACATGCCCTCGTCCACGCCCGCATAGTCGCGGTACTCCTGGAAGCTCTTGGCGCGCGGGTCCGTGTCCTTGAGGCTTTCGCCGTCATAGACCTGCATCTTGCTGAAGATGCTGGAGTTCTCGGGCTCCTTCAGCCGCGTGAGCACGGCGAACTGCGCCATCATCTTGAGCGTGCCGGGCGCGCACACGGCGCTGGCCAGGGACGACTCGCGGATCAGCTTCTCGTAGATGCGCACCTCCTCCGACACGCGCAGGCAGTACGGCACCTTGACGATGTAGACCCGGTCCAGGAAGGCCTCGTTGTTGCGGTTGTTGCGGAAGGCCTTCCACTCGCTCTCGTTGCTGTGGGCCAGCACCATGCCGTCGAAGGGAATGGCGCCAAAGCCCTCCGTTCCCTTGTAGTTGCTCTCCTGCGTGGCCGTCAGCAGCGGGTGCAGCACCTTGATGGGCGCCTTGAACATTTCCACGAACTCCAGCAGGCCCTGGTTGGCCAGACACAGGCCGCCCGAGTAGCTGTAGGCGTCGGTATCGTCCTGGGCAAAGTTCTCCAGCTTGCGGATGTCCACCTTGCCCACCAGGCTGGAGATGTCCTGGTTGTTCTCGTCGCCGGGCTCGGTCTTGGCAATGCCCACCTGCCTGGAGATGCTGGGATAGCGCTTGACCACGCGGAACTGGCGGATGTCGCCGCCCAGCTCCTCCAGGCGCTTGACGGCCCAGGGCGAAAGCACATGGTTGAGGCAGCGCCGGGGAATGCCGAACTGCTCCTCCAGCAGCGGCCCGTCCTCCACGGGGTCGAACAGGCCCAGCGGCGACTCGTTCACGGGCGAGCCCTTGAGGGCGTAGAACGGCACCTTCTGCATCAGGTATTTGAGGCGCTCGGCGATGGAGCTCTTGCCACCGCCCACGGGGCCCAGCAGATAGAGGATCTGCTTGCGCTCTTCCAGGCCCTGGGCCGCATGGCGGAAGAAGCTCACCACCTGTTCGATGGAGTCTTCCATGCCGTAGAACTCGGCGAAGGCCGGATAGCGCCGGATGACCTTGTTGGCAAACAGCCGCGACTGGCGTGGATCATTGCGCGTGTCCACCATTTCAGGTTCGCCGATGGCTGCCAGCATGCGCTGGGCAGCACCTTCGTAAGCCATGGGATCGCGCTGGCACAGGGCGAGAAATTCGTCCAGCGACATCTCTTCTTCGCGAAGGCGAACGTAACGTGCAGCCGAGTTGCTGATGACATCCATACGACCTCTCCCGGCGGCACCCGAGGGCGAACAGTGCCGCGAAGTTGCAAGGCATTCGCTACCGTGTGGAACTGTTGTAGCACCTTGCATCGGCTTTGAATAGCTCATACGTCCCACATGTCTGCATTGCGCGCGAGGTCACAATGTCAGGTTCCTGGACTACCCCGCTTTTTGCGGCGCCGGGACAGGGGCTTGAGCCAGCCGGGCCTGCAGCAAGGCCCGTGAATACAGCGCCTGACGCTCCCACTTTTGACAAATGATAGTCCGCACTCACACAGCGGCACAGGCCCGAATTCAGAACCGATGTCTCCTGCCGACAACCCCATACTTGCCGCCGGTCGCCCATCGCGCAAACTGGCTGCCGTGACGCCGATGCACCGGCTGCCGGCCATGTGCCTGGTGCTCGGCCTGCTGCTCGCCCTGCTGGCACCGGGCCTGGCCAAGGCCGCACCGGCAGCAGGCCCTTTGGGTGCCTTGCAGGGCACGCTGGGCGGTGGCTCCGCGTCCGACAAGGAACGAAGCAACGCCATTCAGGCCCAACTGGATGCCGCCGCATCGGCGACAAAGGAAGCCGATGCACTGGCGCAGGAACTGGACCGCCTGCGCGCCAGGGCACGCACGCCCGTGCCTGCCCTGCCCGCGCCGCTGAGCGACGAGCAGCTGGGCAGCCTGTTCGATCGCTGGAAGGAACGCGTTCCCGCCAACGCCAGCCAGGAGGTGCTGGAGCGCCTGCTGGCCGATGAGCGCGATGCCATCGCCGCACTCAAGGTGGGCATCGAAAAATCCGCGGCCGACCAGGCCAACCTGGTCTCGCAACCCGGCCCGGGACGCATCGATCTGTCCATCCTCCAGCAACGCGCGCAGGAAAACGCCGAGCCCGTGACCGCCGAGCCCGGCGAAGCCCCCGACCTCACCCAGGCCCGCCAGGCAAGGCGCAGCGCAGAGCACCGCCGCGCCCTGCTGGAGCTGGCGCTGCGCCAGGAAGAGCAGTCCACCATCGAAGCCCGTCAGCGCCTGCTGGCCGCCCAGTTGCAGGCCCAGCGCCGCGAGCTGCTGGAGCGCATGCCGCGCGCCGCCTGGCTGACCCAGCGCATTGCCGAGCGCAGCCGCCAGCAACTGGAGCAGCAGGTGCAGGAGATGGAGCTGGCCGCCCAGCACGCTTCCGCCGCCGATCCCGCCATACGCGACCTGGCCCAGCGCAATGCGGCGCTGGCCGCGCAGATCCTCAAGAACTCCAATGAACTGGCGCAGGAGCGCAAGACCCTGGCCAATGACGAATATGTCCGCGACCAGTTGAGCGCCACGCTGCGCGACACCCAGGCACGTCTGCGGCTGGGCGGTGGCAGCGCGGCCGTGGGCCAGTGGCTGTGGCAGCAGCGCGTGGAGCTGTCCTCCGGCAACACCTTGCAGTCCAGGCACCGCGCCGTGCAGCGCCAGCTGGCCGAACTGCGGCTGATGCTGTTCAACTCCAGCAAATGGCGCCAGAACCCCGGCGCGGACACGGCGGCACAGGCCCCGGCCGACGCTGCGGATGCAGGCGGCGTGGCGGCACCTGAACCTGCCGCCAGCGCCACCACGGCCATCAATGCATCCACCTCGGCACAGCAGACCGCCCTGCTGGCCCGGCAGGTGGCGCTCACCGATCAATTGCAGCCCGTTTTGCTGCGCCGCATTGCCGTGCTGGAGCAGACCGATGAAGCCCTGCGCGCCGCCCTGCGCAGCGGCAACGAACTGCGCCAGGTGCTGGACAAGGAACTGCTGTGGTTCCCCAGCCACCGCCCCATGGACCGCACCTGGCTCAGCGAGTGGCAGGCGCTGGAGCAGGACATCGAAGGCAGCAGCTCCCCCTGGAAAACCGCGCGCGCCCTGGCCGCCAGCATCTGGAACGATCCCTGGGCCTTTGGCGCCGTCGGCCTGATCGTGGCCCTGCTGCTGGGCCTGCGCCGCTATGCGCTGCGCCAGCTGCAGGCCATCTCCGTGCGCGTGGGCGACTTCATGCGCGACAACTTCGGGCTGAGCCTGCTCGCGCTGGGCTGGAGCCTGCTCTACACCCTGCCCTGGAGCTTTGCGGCCGCGGCGCTGGGCAGCCTGCTGCAAGGCCCCGAAACCGTGGGCACGGCGCTGGAGCCGCTGGGCGCCACCCTGGTCCAGCTCAGCGATTTCATCTTCGTGGCCACCTTGCTCAACGCCCTGTTCTGCCCGGGCGGGCTGGCACTGGCCCACTTCGGCTGGCCGGCCGCTCGCGTGCAGATGCTGCGCCAGATGGTGCGCCGCGCCGCCTGGCTCATCGTGCCTGCCGAACTGCTGGGCGGCCTGGCCTTCTACAGCCATGACAACCACGCCATCAGCACCTGGGGGCGCATCTCCATCCTCATGCTGTCGCTGGGCCTGGCCTGGATGGCCTGGCTGTACTTTCGCCGTGTCATGCAGCAAAAGCGGCCCGGCATCCACTGGGGCCAGATCGTCAGCGTGGTGCTGATGCTCATGCTCAGCGCGCTGGCCGTGGGCATCGTGCTCGGCTATGTCTACACGGCCACCGAATTCATCCAGGCCCTGATGGCCAGCTTCGTGTTCCTGGGCGCGGTCGAGGTCGTGGTCAACCTGCTGCGGCGCTGGCTGCTGCTGGGCGAACGGCGCCTGGCGCTGAACCGGCTGCGCGAAGCCGCCAGGCTGGCGCAGAGCGGCTCGGGCGTGGACACCGGCAAGGCACCCACCGACGAAGCCACCCAGATGGCCCTGGTCACCGTGGGCGCCCAGGCGCACCGGCTGCTGGGCCTGCTGCAGCAGGTGCTGGTCGTGCTGACCCTGGTCTACGCCTGGCTGCCCGTGCTGCCTGCGCTGCTGCGCTCCGAAGGCGTGGTGCTCTGGTACACCACCAACACCGGCGCCGACGGCATCGCGCATGCCGCCCCCGTGAGCCTGATGGATGCGCTGCTGGGCGTGATGATCCTGCTGCTCACCTTCAGCTTTGCACGCAACCTGCCGGGCCTGCTGGAAGTGACGCTGTCGGCCTCCAACCGCATCAGCAGCTCCGCGCGCTACACCCTGGCCACGCTGGCGCGCTACGCCATCACCATCGCGGGCACGGTCAGCGCCTTCACGCTGCTGGGCCTGCGCTGGGGCCAGCTGCAGTGGATGGTGGCGGCGCTCACCGTGGGTCTGGGCTTTGGCCTGCAGGAGATCTTCGCCAACTTCGTCTCGGGCCTGATCCTGCTGGTGGAGCGGCCCTTCCGCGTGGGCGATGTCATCACCATCGACACCCTCACCGGCACCGTCACGCGCATCCGCACGCGGGCCACCACGGTGCTGGACTTCGACAACAAGGAAATCGTCATCCCCAACAAGACCTTCATCACGGGCCAGGTGACGAACTGGACCTTGAGCGACGACGTGACCCGCCTGGTGATCGACGTGCCCGTGGCCCACGGCAATGACCCCGAGCGAGTGCGCGACATGCTGCTGGGCATTGCCAGGGAACACCCCCAGGTGCTGCGCGAGCCCGAGCCCAACTGCTGGTTCATGGCGCTGGAAGGCAACGGCCAGCGCTTCGAGCTGCGCGCCTACGTGGGCAAGGTCGAAGACCGCCTGCCCGTGCGCCACGACCTCAACCGCCGCGTCAACGACCGGCTCAAGGACGCTGGCATTGCCGTGGCCTTCCCGCAGCTGGACCTGCATGTGCGCAACATGCCGGCCCATGCACCGGGGCAGGCATCTGGGCAGGCGCCGGGGCATGCACCTGGGCAGACCCCACCCCATCCGACGGCATGAGGCCGGCAAGTCCCCCGGTTCCACGCGCACAGCGCGGCATTGCCCAGCTCGCGGTCAGAACACTTCCCAGTTCTCGTCCACACGCTCGACCGCATTGCGCAGCGGGGTGACCTTGGCAGGCGCTGCAGCAACCCTGGGTGCCGCTGCGGACGCCGTCGTCCGCTGGCCGCCCTTGCTGCCTGCGGCGGCCGGCGCTGGCGCCTGGGCCGGTGAGGACGCGGGCAGGGGCACGGACGAAGACACCCCGTCCAGCTTGAACAGACTGACCAGATCGACCAGCCTGGCAGCCTGCGCGTTCAGGCTTGCGGCAGCCGCCGCCGATTCCTCGACCAGGGCCGCGTTCTGCTGCGTGACCTGGTCAAGCTGTACGACGGCATCGCCCACCTGCGCCACACCGTCGGCCTGCTCGGCCGTGGCCGCGCCTATTTCGCCGATCAGGTCGGCAACGCGCTGCGCCTGTTGGACGATGTCCTTCATCGCGGAACCCGTCTCGCCCACCAGGCCCGAGCCCTCGTCCACCTTGGACACGCTCTCGCCTATCAGGGCCTTGATCTCCTTGGCTGCCCCCGCGCTGCGCTGGGCCAGGCTGCGCACTTCGGATGCCACCACCGCAAAGCCTCGCCCCTGCTCGCCCGCCCGCGCCGCCTCCACGGCGGCATTGAGCGCCAGGATGTTGGTCTGGAAGGCAATGGAGTCGATCACGCCGATGATGTCCTCGATCTTCCGGGAACTGGCGGTGATCTGCTCCATGGTCGCCACAACGCGGTCCACGATCTTGCCGCCGCCGGTGGCGGCCTGGCTCGACGACGCGGCCAGCTGGGTGGCCGTGCGCACCGTATCGGCATTGAGCTTGACGGTGGCGTTCATCTCCTCCATGGAGGCGGCGGTCTGCTCCAGGTTGCTGGCCTGCTCTTCCGTGCGCTGGCTCAGGTCCGCATTGCCCGAGGCAATCTGGCTGGCGCCGGTCGCGATGGATTCGCTGCTTTGCCGCACATCGGCAACCACGCGCGCCAGGCCGGCCCGCATGTCCTCCATGGCGCGCAGCAGGCTGGAGGTGTCTCCGGGCGCCAATTGCACCCGCACGGACAAATCGCCCTGCGCGATCTGGCGCGCCACCCCGGCGGCATAGGAGGGCTCGCCGCCCAGCTGCTGCTTGACCGTCCTGGTGATCATCCAGGCCACCAGACCGCCCAGCGCGGCGGCCAGCAGCGTCAGCACCAGCATGGCCACGCCGTCTTCGGCCACACGGCGCAGGGAGCCGTCCACCGTGGCCTGCGTCTGTGCCTTCTGGTAATCGACCAGTGCCTCGACCGCATCGAAATAGGTCGTCTGCAAGGAGCGCAGGCGCCCCATGATCAGATCCCTGGCGGCATCGCCCTGGTTGGCCAGGCCCAGGTCACCGGCCTGGCGCATGGTCTCCACGAAAGGCTGGCGCGCCTGACGTATTTCGGCAAAGAGCCGGCGCGCCTGCTCGGTCTGCAGGCGCTGGTCCAGCTCCTTCATGACCAGGCCGTTCCTGGCAACCACCTCATCCAGCCGGCGGCTCTCCTCGGTCATCTGCGCCGGATCGGTGATCAGCGCCAGATTGCGCACCACCCGCGCCGACGCATTGGCGTTGTCCTTGAGCGATTGCAGCCGGGCCAGATTGCCCATGCGGTCCTCGGCCAGCACGCGCAGCTGCTCGCCCTGGTCACGCAACTTCATCCAGCCGAAGGCTGCCACGCATACGCAAACCACGATCACCGCGAAAAAACCCATGCCCAGCATGGTTCCCAACTTCATACGCCTCAGAAAACCCACGTCGCTCTCCCTCGAACCACCTACGCAAACCGGCCAGACTGCTGGCACGGAAGAAACACATTCAGGAACAAATTTGACAATTTGAATCAGTCGTGTCGCCTTCCCAAACCCTGCTCATCCGGTAGGACAGCGCCTTGCCGACATGCAGGCATGGGGCTGCCAGCGGTCCGCAGTCAGCGATGGGAAGCCAGGGGCGCGTAGATATCCCGCAGCAGGTGCTCCAACTGCGCCAGCACCATGGCGCTGGCGCGGCTGCGGACGGCCTGCGGCTTCGTGGCCGTGAGCACGTCGCGGTAGAGGTGCTCGACATCGAGGGGGCGGATCACCGTGGAGCGCCGTGGCCGCAGCATGCGCAGGCTGATCCACGGCAGCACACTGGCGCCCAGCCCTGCGCGCACCGCACCGATCTGGGTGGCAGTGGAGTTCACCTCGCCTGCCACCTGGTAGCCGGTGTCCAGCGCCGCAAAGGCCCGGTCCAGCGCACCGCGTGTGGCATTGGGCAGGCTGGGCAGCAGCAGTGGATGCCGTGCCAGATCCTGCAGCGACATGGGCTTGCCATCCGCCTCGGGCGCCAGGGCGCGGGCGCAGCCAAAGAAGAAAGGCTCGCGTACCACGGGCCGCGTCTCCAGCTTGGCCGTGGCCTCCGAGGCATAGAGCACCCCCATGTCGAAGCGGCCACTGTGCACGCCCTCCACCAGATGGCCGCTCAGCCCTTCGTGGATGGACAGGATGACGGCCGGCCAGCGCTCACGGCAGGCGGCCAGCAGGGGAACGGCCAGCACCTGGGCAATGCTGCCCGCAATGGCCACCGATACAGAACCGGCCACCTGCGATTCCTCGACCTGAACGCAGGCCCGCGCATCGGCCACCTGCCGCAGGATGGCCTGTGCCTGGCCGTACAGCAGCCGGCCCGTGGCCGTGGGCTGCACGCCCAGCGCGCCACGTACCAGCAGCGTGCTTTGCAGTTCCTGCTCCAGCAGCTTGAGCTGGTGGCTCACGGCGGATGGCACCACGTGCAGCACATCACAGGCGCGGGTGATGCTCTGGGCATCGATCACGGCAATCAGGTATCTGAGCTGGCGCAATTCCATGTCAGGTCCGAAGAGGGGTTCGATTTGCACGAAGGCCGGTTCTGAATTCCTCAGCCATGCGCTGCGAGGTGCTGCCTACATTGTGCTTACCGCCACTCCGCTACCCAAGCCCCATGCCGTTCCACCCCCGATCCCTGCTATATGTTCCTGCAACCTCCGCACGCATGCTGGCCAGCGCAGGGCGGCGCGGTGCCGACGCCCTCGTGCTGGACCTGGAAGACGCCATTGCCCCCGCGCAGAAACAGCAGGCCCGCGCCATGCTGCAACCGGCCATCGCCAGCCTGCGCGGGCAGTGCCCCGTGCTGGTGCGCATCAACGCGGACAGGGCATTGGCACAGGCCGATACCGAGGCCGCCTTGCAGGCTGGTTGCGATGGCCTGGTCATCCCCAAGGTGGAATCTGCCGCCGATGTGCAGCGCATCGCAGCCCTGGTCGATATCCACGGCAGCCCGCCGGTGCTGCTGCAGGCCATCGTGGAGACGCCCACCGGGCTGATGCGTCTGCAGGACATTGCCCGGGCCTCGCCCCGGCTGGTGTCGCTGGCCTTTGGCGGCGAGGACTTCGCCACTGCATTGGGCGTGGCGCCCACACCCCAGGCCCTTGCCATGCCGGCACAGGCCGTGGTCATCGCAGCCGTGTCAGCCGGGCTGCATCCCATGGGGCTGGCAGGCAGCATCGGCGGCTATGCGGATCTTGCGCAGTTCGGCGAACTGGCCCGGATCTCCCGCGCACTGGGCATGCAAGGTGCCGCCTGCATCCACCCGGCCCAGTTGGCGGCCGTGCACGCAGCCTTCGGAGCCAGCCAAGAGGATCTGCGCCAGGCGCGCGACACCGTGCTGGCCTATGAACAGGCGCTGGCGCAGGGACAGGGCGCCGCGGCCGTTGACGGCCGCATGGTCGATGCACCCATTGCAGAGCGCGCACGCCAGTTGCTGCGCAGCACCGGGGAAGCCGCATGAACGCCACGGACAACACAGGCGCCCTGCCCCTGCGCGGCATCCGCGTGCTCGACCTGTCGCGCCTGGCTGCAGGCAACATGCTCACGCTGCAGTTGGCCGACTTCGGCGCCGAAGTGATCAAGGTCGAGGCGCCGGGCGGCGATACCCTGCGCGACTGGAAGAACGACGGCCAGCCGCTGTGGTGGCAGATCTACGCGCGCAACAAGAAAAGCATCTGCCTGGACCTGCATGACGGGGCCGATGTGCAAAGTCTTCTGCAGCTGGCCGAATCGGCACAGGTCCTGGTGGAGAGCTTTCGCCACGGCGCACTGGAAAAGTTCGGACTGGGACCCGATGTCCTGCTGCAGCGCAATCCCCGCCTGGTGATCGTGCGCATCTCAGGCTGGGGCCAGACCGGTCCCTATGCGCAACGGCCCGGCTTTGGCACCCTGGTCGAAGCCTTCTCGGGCTTTGCCCAGAAGAATGGCTTTCCCGACAAGCCGCCCGCCCTGCCCAACCTCGGCCTGGCCGACATGATCGCGGGCCTGGCGGGCGTGGGCGCCACCATGTTCGCACTGCGCGAAGTGGAAACCAATGGTGGCCGCGGCCAGGTGGTGGACCTGTCGCTGCTGGAACCCATGTTGGCCGTGCTCGGCCCCGACCCCGCCATCTTCCAGCGCACCGGCCGGCGGCCACGGCGCATGGGCAACCGTGCCGACATCGCCGCACCGCGCAATGCCTACCAGTGCGCCGACGGGCGCTGGCTGGTGATGTCGGGCTCCACCCAGCGCATGGCCGAACGGATTTTCCAGGCCATGGGCCGCAAGGACCTGTGCAGCGATCCCCGCTTCGCCACCAACGCGGCACGGCTGCGACATGTCGATGCGCTGGACGCGCTGATAGCCGGCTTTGTGGCACAGCGCAGCCTGCAGGACAACCTGCTGCACTTCGGCCAATGGGAGGTGACCGTGGGGCCGGTGCTTGACGTGGAGCAGTTGCTGGCCGACGAGCATGTGCGCGCCAGGGCCTGCATCACCCGCATCCCCGATGCCGACGGCCAGCCCCTGCCCATGCACAACGTCTTTCCGCGTCTGTCGCGCACACCGGGGTCCATCCGCAGCCTGGGCCCTGCGCTGGGAGAGCACCAGCACCTGGTGCCACCGGGCGCCTGGAGCGATCACCCTGCCCCGACCGAATGAACCCTCAGCCCATACAACGAAGGAGACATACCATGGCCTTTCTCAGGACTTTGCTCACCAGGGTCGCCACGGCGGCAGCCCTGGGCCACGCCGCCCTGCTCTCTTTGCCAGCCCACGCGGCCCCTGCGCAACTGGTCACCCTGGTGGTTCCTGCCGCGCCGGGCGGCTCCAACGACATCGTGGCGCGCGTCATGGAGCCGCTGCTACGCGGCGAACTCGACCGGCCCGTGGTGGTCGAGAACCGGGGCGGCGGCGGGGGCAATGTCGGCGCAGCCTACGTGGCACGCGCCGAAGCCGGCAGCAACATCTGGCTGCTGACATCTGCCAGCATCGTCACCATGAACCCCGGCTTGTTCGCCAACCCGGGCTTCGACACGCTGCGCGACTTCGTGCCCGTGGCCGGCATTGCCAGCGTGCCCCATGTGCTGTTGGTCAACAAGGACTTTGCGCCGTCCACCCTGCCCGAGCTGCTGGCCTTGCTGCGCAGGGAGCCGGGCAGGTACTTCTTCGGCTCTGCCGGTAACGGCACCTACTCGCACATCCTCATGGAATTCCTCAAGCGCGCCGAAAAGGTGGATGCCTCCCATGTCCCCTTCCGTGGCGTGGCCCCGGCCATGACCGAACTGATGGCCGGGCGCATACAGATGCTGATCAGCACCCTGCCTTCGGCCATGCCCTACCTGCAAAGCCGCGACGTCAAAGCCCTGGCCGTGTTCTCCGACCAGCGCAGCGAGTTCCTGCCCGACCTGCCCCTGGCCCGCGACACCGTTGCCGGCCTGGTTGGCGACCTGTGGATTGCGCTGTACGCACCCAAGGACACACCCTCGCAGGAAGTGCAGCGCATGCGCCAGGCCGTGCACAAGGCCCAGACATCACCCGGACTGCGCGAGAAATTCCGCAAAATGGGCGCCAGCGTCTACGCCCCCACCGCTGCAGAACTGCGGCTGCAGACGGCAGCCGACCTGGCACGCTGGAGCCAGTTGATCCGGCAGGCAGGCATCCAGGTGGACTAAGCAGCCAGCCCATTTCAAGACATTCCAGAGCATTCCAAGGAGACTCCATGAAACTGCTGAGATTCGGCCCCGAGGGCCAGGAAAAGCCCGGCCTGCTGGATGCCGAAGGCCGGATCCGCGACCTGTCCGCCCTGCTGGACGACTACACGCCCCGCCTGCTGGGCCGCGAGGCGCTGCGGGCCCTGGCCGCCATCGACCCCGCCAGGCTGCCCCTGGTACAAGGTCCGGTACGCATCGGCATGCCGTGGAGCGGCATGTCCAAGTTCGTTGCCATCGGCCTGAACTACCGCGACCATGCCGAGGAAGCCGGCATGCCCATTCCCAAGGAGCCCATCCTCTTCGCCAAATGGCCCAGCTGCGCCTGCGGCCCCGACGACGACATCCCCCTGCCCGAGGGCAGCACACGCATGGACTGGGAGGTGGAACTGGGCATCGTCATCGGCGAGCGCGCGCGCAATGTGTCCGTGGCCGATGCGCTGGAGCATGTGGCCGGCTACTGCCTTGCCAACGATGTGTCAGAGCGCGAATACCAGATCGAGCGCAGCGGTGGCCAATGGAGCAAGGGCAAGGGCTTCGACCGCTTCGGCCCCATCGGCCCCTGGCTGGTCACGCGCGACGAAGTGCCCGACCCGCAGGCCCTGCAGCTATGGCTGGATGTGAACGGGGAGCGCCGCCAGAGCGGCAGCACGCGCACCATGATCTTTGGCTGCGCCGAACTCATCAGCCACTGCAGCCGCGTGATGACGCTGGAGCCCGGCGACCTCATCATCACCGGCACGCCCCCGGGAGTCGGGATGGGCATGAAGCCGCCGCGCTATCTGAAGGCTGGCGATGTGATGGAGCTGGGGATCGAGGGGCTGGGGGTGCAGAGGCAGCGAGTGGTGTAGATCCACAAAAAAGCGGCTTCAAAAAGCCGCTTTATTCCTGAGCTGAACCAGCGCTCAGCTGCCCGCCACCTTCATCCGGTTGATCAGGATCGAGCCCACGGTCTTGGCGCCGTAGTTGTAGGCATCTGCGCCCACGGCCTCGATGCCCTTGAGCATGTCCTTGAGGTTGCCGGCGATGGTGATCTCATGCACGGGGAAGGCGATTTCGCCGTTTTCCACCCAGAAACCGCTGACGCCGCGCGAGTAGTCGCCGGTCACGTAGTTCACGCCCTGGCCCATGAGCTCGATCACGAACAGGCCCGTGCCCAGCTTCTTGAGCATGGCGGGCAGGTCGTCGCCGGCCTTGGTGCGGCGCGAGGTCATGACCAGGTTGTGCGATCCGCCGGCATTGCCGGTGGTCTTCATGCCCAGCTTGCGGGCCGAGTAGCTGGACAGGAAGTAGCCCTCGACGCGGCCGGCATCCACCACCTTGCGAGCCTGCACGCGCACGCCTTCCTCGTCGAAGGGCGAGCTGCCCTTGCCGCCGAGGATGAAGGGGTCTTCCGTGATGTCGATGTGCTTGGGGAAGACGGGCTTGCCCAGCGAGTCGAGCAGGAAGGTGCTGCGGCGGTACAGCGCGCCGCCGCTGACGGCCTGCACGAAGCTGCCCAGCAGGCCTGCGGCCAGCGTGGACTCGAACAGCACCGGGCATTCGGTGGTCGGGATCTTGCGGCTGCCCAGGCGGCTCAGGGCGCGCTGGGCGGCGTAGCGGCCCACGGCTTCGGGCGAGGCCAGGTCGGCCGCGTTGCGCATGGAGCTGTACCAGGCGTCGCGCTGCATCTCGCCATTGCGGCCGGGCAGCGAGGCGATGGGCGCCACCGACAGGCTGTGGCGCGAGCTCGCGTAGCCGCCACGGAAACCATTGGTGTGGGCACTGAAGAAATGGCTTTGCTGGGCCGAAACGCCCGCGCCTTCGCTGTTGGTGATGCGCTTGTGCGTGCGCAGCGCGGCTTCCTCGCATTGCAGCGCCAGTTCGGCCGCAGCCTCGCTGGTGAGGTCCCAGGGGTGGAACAGCTGCAGGTCGCGGTGGGTGCCGGGCTGGGCGATGTCGGCCGCATCGGGCAGACCGGCCATGGGATCTTCGGCCGTGAAGCGTGCGATGTCGTAGGCGGCCTGCACGGTCTGCTGGATGGCGGCATCCGAGAAGTCCGAGGTGCTGGCGTTGCCACGGCGGTTGCCCAGGTAGACGGTCACGCCCAGCGACTTGTCGCGGTTGCGCTCCACGGTCTCCAAAGCCCCCTTGCGCACGCTCACGCTCAGGCCGCAGCCCTCGGAAGCCTCGGCCCCGGCGTTGGTGGCGCCGAGCTTCTTGGCGTGGACCAGGGCACGGTCCACCAAGTCTTCAAAAAACGGTTGGCTGTAGCTGAAGCCGGAATCAGCCTGCGGTTTGGCGGTGCTTGCCGAGCGGGGACGGGGTTTTTTCATAGCGGCGGCTATGATAGCCGCCACTGCAGCGCTCTCCGCGCCGCCACTGCATTTGTCCCCTACCCCATGTCACGCAAACCCAAAAAAGGCTACTACGTCAAAGGTCACTTCGTTGCCGAAGGCAGCGAACTCGACCTGCAGCTCAAGGCCGAACTCAAAGGCACCCCCGACTCCAGCAAGACGGATCTCAAGCGCGAGTCCGACGCCTTGCAGGACCTCGGCAAGGATTTGCTGACGCTGCGCTCCGACCTGTTCAAGCGCCTGCAATTGCCCGACCAGCTGGCCGATGCCCTGGCCGAAGCCAAGCGCATCACCAATTTCGAAGGCAAGCGCCGCCAGATGCAATTCGTCGGCAAGCTCATGCGCAAGCTGGACGAGACCGAGATCGCCGCCGTGCGCGCGGCGCTGGACGAGCAGCACAACGGCTCGGCCGCCGAGAAGATGGCCCTGCACGCCGCCGAGCAATGGCGCGACCGCCTGATTGCCGAGGAATCGGCCCTGTCCATCTGGCTGGACCATTTCCCCGACACCGACACCCAGCAGCTGCGCGCCCTGATCCGCCAGGCCCGCAAGGACATGCCGGGCGCCCATGAGGCCAATGTGCAGGAATCCACCGGCCTGGCCCAGCGCAAGGGCCGCGCCTACCGCGATCTCTTCCAGCTGGTTCGCCAGCAGTTGGGCGGTACGGGCCGCGAGGCCGCCGAGGACGGTGACGGCGCTGGCGAGGAAGCTGACGATGAGTGAACCCGTCCATGACGCTGTGCGCATCGGCATCGTCTCGATCAGCGACCGTGCCAGCAGCGGCGTCTATGAGGACAAGGGCCTGCCGGCCCTGCAGGACTGGCTCACCCGCGCGCTCAGGAACCCCATCACTTTCGAGCCGCGCCTGATCCCCGACGAGCAGGCCGGCATCAGCGCCACGCTGATCGAACTGGTCGATGCAGGCTGCTCCCTGGTGCTGACCACGGGCGGCACCGGCCCCGCCCCGCGCGATGTCACGCCCGAGGCCACCCTGGCCGTGGCCGACAAGGAAATGCCGGGCTTTGGCGAGCAGATGCGCCAGATCAGCCTGGCCTTTGTGCCCACGGCGATTCTGTCGCGCCAGGTGGCGGTGATCCGTGGCAAGAGCCTGATCATCAACCTGCCGGGCCAGCCCAAGGCGATTGCCGAGACTCTGCAAGGCCTGCAAAACCCTGATGGCACACAAACGGTCAACGGCATCTTTGCGGCCGTGCCCTATTGCGTGGACCTGATCGGCGGGCCCTATCTGGAAACGGATGACAGCGTCTGCAAGGCGTTCCGCCCCAAGAGCGCAGTGCGCACCGCGCGACCTGCGGCCTGAGCGCGCGGACACGGCAATCGACAAGCAGCCTGCGGGCTGCTTTTTATTTTTTCAGCCCCTTGAACCAGCGCTGAATCCGGGCCCGCAACTGCCGCTTGCCGTCATCACCCAACGGCATGCCGCTTGCCAGTTCCAGTGCCGCATCGACCTGTACATGGCCATGCTCCATCAGTGCCATGCAAAACACCCGGTCCTTATAGCGCCCCGCCTGGGCCTTGGAGAGGAAGAGATCCAGCACATCAAGGCAATAGCCGACGCGATCGTTGGTATTGCCGTTCTGGATACGGTGCAGACGGTTTTGCCAGCCTGAGGCAAGCACTGCCGTGTCCGGGCCCACGCCCTGCGCGTAGTAGCCATTGGACTCGTGGAAGCGAGAGCCTTCGCCAATGGATCCATCGATCCGGTCCGCCAGATCCGGAGCGTTGAGCGGATAGATGTCCGCCTCTGCGGACATCTTGAAAACCGGCTCGGGATACGGGATGGAGCCCAGGATTGCCTGGCTTCCCACGATGACGAATTCATACTCATTCGTCACATCCCCGCTCGCACGAATGATGTGCTCAAGATCCTCTCGGTTCATAGGCCCGCCCTGTATCTCCCAATGCAACGCCCCGCTTGAGATCCCCCACCTGCGCCAGTACCTGCTGGCGCACCTGTTCGGGCAGAACCGATGTCAGGGGCGAGGCCTGGCGCAGTTCCTGGGCCCTTCGCGTGCGGGCCAGGATGGTGCGCCAGCGGCCATTTTGCAAGACATCCTGCCACTGCCTCCACAGGCTGGCGGAATGCGAATCCCCCTGGCTCAACCACCTCTCCAACGTGTCCTGTGCCTGCTGCAGCAATGCCGGGTCAGATCGCACAAGGCGCACGGCTTCTTCATGCAATGCCAAGCTTTGCAGATCCTGCACTTCATGGCGCGCATCCTGCGCACGCACCAGAACCTGTACGACGGGCCTGGCATGGCGCGAACGGGCTGCGGCAGTTCCTGCGGGCGCGGGCTGCAGGGCGTCGCCCGCCAGCAATGCCAATTCTCCCCCTATGCCCAGTTCCGACATGACTCGCAGGTACGTGCCCATGGATGGCCCGGGATCGCCGGACTCGACCGCAGCGAGCGTGCTGCGGGATATGCCTACGCGCGAGGCCATCTCGACCGTGCCCAGCCCCTGCTCCTTGCGCAGACGCTTGAGCCGGTCACCGAACTGCAAAAGCAGTTGGCGCTGAAGAAGGGTGGACTTTTCTGGCGTTTTCATTTGTCCATTATTCTAAGCAAAACCTGAATTTTTGATTGTTTTTCTAGACAAATTAATTCAAGTCCAGTGCTTTCGCATCTCCAAGTCACGGAACGGAAAAGCAGATCCTGACGCGCGCACAAGCCACGGCCGGGATGCGCAGCGCATGGCGCTCAATCAACGGGCCAGCCACGTTGCAAGAATGAGCGGCTGTACTGTCGCACCGGGGCCACCAAGCCCGTGCTTGCCCCAATGCGGCAGGCCCCTGTCCCTGCCAGCATGGAATCACCCCGGCCCCTGCGCAACAGCAGCGGGCTTTTTCCATCCAAAGCAAGGAGACTTCATGCAGCAACGCCCCAAGACATCGCTGATGACACCGCTGGCCCTGGCACTGTGCGCCGCCGCACTGGCAACGCCGGCCCTGGCGCAGCAGGACAAGGTTCGGATCGGCTTCATCACCGACATGTCCAGTCTCTATGCCGATGTCGAGGGCAAGAACGGCGCCGTGGCGATACAGATGGCCATCGACGACTACGGCGGCAAGCTGCTGGGCAAGCCCATCGAGCTGCTGACGGCCGACCACCAGAACAAGGCCGACATTGCCGCCAGCAAGGCGCGCGAGTGGATAGACACGCAGGGCATCAGCTTGGTGTTTGGCGGCACGAACTCGGCCACGGCCCTGTCCATGGCCAAGGTGGCGCAGGAGAAAAAGCGGGTCTTCATCGACAACGGCGCCGGCAGCTCGGCGCTGACCAACGAGCAGTGCAGCCCCTACACCGTGCACTACGCCTTCGACACCGTGGCCCTGGCCAAGGGCACGGGCGCGGCCGTGGTGGAGGCCGGCGGCAAGAGCTGGTACTTCGTGACCGCCGACTATGCCTTCGGCCATGCGCTGGAGGCGGACACCACCAAGATCATCGAGGCGCGCGGCGGCAAGGTGCTGGGCTCGGTCAAGACGCCGCTGAACGCCAGCGACTTCTCCAGCTTCATGCTGCAGGCGCAGAACTCCAAGGCCCAGATCCTGGGCCTGGCCAACGCGGGTGGCGACACCATCAACTCCATCAAGGCCGCGCGCGAGTTCGGCGTGACCAAGGACATGAAGCTGGCCGGCCTGCTGGTGTTCTTCACCGACGTGCACAGCCTGGGCCTGAAGAACACCCAGGGCATGCAGTTCACCACCAGCTGGTACTGGGACATGAACGATGCCTCGCGCAAGTTCGCCGATGCCTTCATGGCCAAGACCCAGCGCCGCCCTAGCGAGATCCAGGCGGCCGACTACTCGGCCACCATGAACTGGCTCAAGGCCGTGGAGAAGGCCGGCACGCTGGACGCCGACAAGGTCATGGCCACCTGGCGCGGCATGAAGATGGATGACTTCTTCGGCAGCGGCTACCTGCGCGAGGACGGCCGCTACGTGCACGACATGTACCTGATGGAAGTGAAATCCCCCGCCGAATCCAAGGGCACCTGGGACTACTACAAGCTGGTCAAGAAGCTGCCGGCCGAGCAGGTCTGGACGACGAAGGCAGAGAGCAAGTGCCAATACTGGCGCTGAACTTGCGGTGAGCCGGGGGGCAGCCCGGCCGCTCCCGCCCCTCGCTTTTCTCCACTGAATCTCCATGCCTTGGTCAATGCCGGGACATCGAACCGCGCCAGACTGGTAAGTTCGAGCATTGGGCGCGGCGCCGGGCAGGAACTTCTTCCCCTGCGGCCGACCGCGCGGCAGGGGAAGAATGAAGTTCAATCGCAAGTGGACCATTGGCGCCGTGGTGGGCGCCTGCATCATCGCCGGGGGCGCACTGTGGAAGGCCAGCGCCAAGCCCGCCACCCGGTACGCGACGGCCGCCGTCACCGTGGGCAACCTGGAGCAGACCGTGCTGGCCGTAGGCCGGCTGCATGCCAAGGAGCTGGTCGCCGTGGGCGCCCAGGTCTCCGGACAGGTCAAGCGCCTGCATGTGGAACTGGGCCAGCAGGTCAAGGCCGGCGACCTGATCGCCGAAGTCGATGCCCAGCCGCAGCGCATCAAGCTGCGCAATGCCGAAGCCTCGGTCACCGCGCTGCAGGCGCAGCTGGCCGCGCGGCGCGCGGCCCTCGTCCAGGCCCGGCTCACCTTCCAGCGCCAGCAGGAACTGCTGCAGGCCGACGCCACCTCGCGCGCCGACCATGAGGCCGCCAAGGCGGCGCTGGACACGGCCCAGGCCGAGGTCGGCGCCCTGCAGGCCCAGATCGAGCAGGCACGCACCCAGGTGGAGACCGAGCGCATCAACCTGGGCTACACCCGCATCGTGGCGCCCATGGACGGCGTGATCGTGGCCGTGGTCACCAAGCAGGGCCAGACCCTGAACTCCTTCCAGACCACGCCCACCATCGTCATGCTGGCCAAGCTCGACGTGATGACCGTGCGTGCCGAGATTGCCGAGGCCGACGTGGACAAGATCCAGCTCGGCCAGACCGCATGGTTCACCACGCTGGGCAGCAACCGCCAAAAGCACATGGCGAAGATAGAGCGCATCGAGCCCGCACCGACCTCCATCGTCAATGACGCGGGCGGCGGCGCCTCGCCCGCTGCGGCCACGCCAGCCGCCAAGGCCATCTACTACAACGCCCAGTTCGACGTGCCCAACCCGGACGGCAAGCTGCGCCCTTCCATGACCGCCCAGGTCACCGTGCGCGTGGCCCAGGCCGACAAGGCCGTGCTGGTGCCGGCCGCCGCACTGGGCAGCCGGGCAGAGGACGACAGCTACACCGTGCGCGTGCGCGACGGCGAAGGCAAGGTCGCCGAGCGCAAGGTGCGCATCGGCCTGCGCACCAATGCCCAGGCCCAGGTGCTGTCGGGCCTGGAGGCGGGCGAGCAGGTGGTGATAGGCGAGGCGGGCCCGAACAACGCCCCCGCCGCCGACCCCATGGGAATGTGAGCATGGACCAGCCATTGCTGCAGATGCGGGGACTGCGCAGGGAGTTCCCCGCCGGTGACACCACGGTCGCCGTGCTCAAGGACATCGACCTGACCATCGAGGCCGGCGAGATGGTGGCCATCGTCGGCGCCTCGGGCTCGGGCAAGTCCACGCTGATGAACATCCTCGGCTGCCTGGACCATCCGACCTCGGGCAGCTACCGCATCGCCGGCCGCGAGACCGGCGAGCTGGGCCCCGATGCGCTGGCCGCGCTGCGGCGCGAGCATTTCGGCTTCATCTTCCAGCGCTACCACCTGCTGGCCGACCTCACGGCCCAGGGCAATGTGGAGCTGCCATCGGTCTACGCCGGCACGGCGCCCACGGACCGCCATGCGCGCTCGGCCGCCCTGCTCGAACGCCTGGGCCTGGCCGACCGCATGCAGCACCGGCCGGGCCAGCTGTCGGGCGGGCAGCAGCAGCGCGTGTCCATCGCCCGTGCGCTGATGAACGGCGGCGCCGTCATCCTGGCCGACGAGCCCACGGGCGCGCTGGACAAGGCCAGCGGCGAGCAGGTCATGCGCATCCTGCAGGAGCTGCATGCCGACGGCCACACCATCATCCTGGTCACGCACGACATGGCCGTGGCGGCCCACGCCTCGCGCGTGATCGAGATCAGCGACGGCGCCATCATCGCGGACCGGCGCAGCGCCCCGCATGAAAGCAAGCCCCCGCTGGAGGCCACAGCCGCCCCGCGCGCCGCCTCCTGGCGCATGTTCGGCGACCGCTTCGGCGAAGCGCTGCGCATGGCGCTGCGGGCCATGAACGCGCACCGCCTGCGCACCTTCCTGACCATGCTGGGCATCATCATCGGCATCTCTGCCGTGGTCTCGGTGGTGGCGCTGGGGCGCGGTGCGCAGCAGCAGGTGATGAACCAGATCAGCGAGCTGGGCACGAACACGCTGGACATCTTCCCCGGCAAGGACTTCGGAGACACGCGCGCCGCCGCCATCGAGACCCTGGTCGCCGCCGATGCCCAGGCCCTGGCCGAGCAGCCCTATGTGGACAGCGCCACGCCCAATGTGTCGGTCAGCGTCACGGCGCTGTACCGTGAGAACGCGGCCATGGCCCAGGTGACGGGCGTGGGCTTCGAGCACTTCCGCGTGAAGGGCCTGCGCCTGGCGTCAGGGCGGTTCTTCGACCAGCGCGACGTGGACCTGCACGCCCAGGTCGCGGTCATCGACCAGAAGGCCGCCACCGCGCTCTTTCCCGGCAACCCCAGCCCGCTGGGCGAGGTGGTGATGCTGGGCGAGATGCCCGTGGAGATCGTGGGCGTGCTGCGCCCCGCGCAAAACAGCTTCGGCGGCTCCACGCCCACCTTCTTCGTGCCCTACACGGCGGCCGCCACGCGCCTGGTCGGCAAGTACCACCTGGACAGCATCACGCTGCGCATCAAGGACGAGGTGCCGGCCGAGATCGCACTGAAGGCGGCCACCAGCCTGCTCACGGAACGCCACGGCACCAAGGACTTCTTCGTCTGGAACTCCGACCAGATCCGCCAGGCCATCACGCGCACCAGCACCACGCTGACGCTGCTGGTCTCGGCCATCGCCATGATCGCGCTGCTGGTGGGCGGCATCGGCGTGATGAACATCATGCTGGTGTCGGTGACCGAGCGCACGCGCGAGATCGGCGTGCGCATGGCCATCGGCGCGCGCCAGTCGGACATCCTTCAGCAGTTCCTGATCGAGGCCGTGCTGGTCTGCATCGTGGGCGGCATCCTGGGTGTCTCTCTGGCGCTGAGCCTGGGCCTGGCAGTGAGCCTGTCGGGCTCCAGCTTCCAGCTGTCGTTCTCGGCCGCCTCCATCGTGCTGGCCGTCGCCTGCTCCTCGCTCATAGGCATCACCTTCGGCTTCCTGCCCGCGCGCAGCGCGGCGC
>NZ_LFJT01000021.1:0-102549 GCF_001682645.1 Delftia sp. JD2 | reverse complement strand
GGGCCGCCTGCGGGGTTGCAGTCCTGCCGAAGGACAGGACTGCTTCGTCAACCGACTCGCCGCAGTTGTCTGAACGGAGCGCGCAGCGCGCAGTGAGTTCTGCGGCGAACCCCGCAGGCGGCCCGACGCAGGTTGCCCCGCAGCGCAGCGAAGGGGTCGCGGGCATTCGGGCGCGTTTCTTTGCCTACTTTCTTGCCGCGCGGCAAGAAAGTCGGTCGGCCGCCGGGCCGAAACCCGGCCTCGAAAAACAACCACCCGGCAGGGTCAAAAAGCAAGAAACCCCGGTCAATCCAACCGGGGTTTTCTCTCTTCAGACCCATGGCAGCCCTACGTAAGCTGCCACCGCCACCATCAGCCATTCCACAGAACACCCGCCAGCAACCATGACCACTACACCCCCCACCTTCGCCCCCATGCCCACCGAGGAAGGCTACTTCGGCCCCTACGGCGGCCAGTTGGTCCCGCCCCACCTCAAGCAGGCCATGGACGACATCAACACCGCCTACGCCGAAATCACCAAACGCCAAGACTTCCAGCAGGAACTGGCCCAGCTCTTCGCCGACTACGTGGGCCGCCCCAGCCCCATCTTCCACGCGCGGCGCCTGTCGGAGCAGCTCGGCGGCGCACAGATCCACCTCAAGCGCGAAGACCTCAACCACACCGGCGCCCACAAGATCAACCACTGCCTGGGTGAGGCGCTGCTGGCCAAGTTCATGGGCAAGAAGAAGGTCATCGCAGAAACCGGCGCCGGCCAGCACGGCGTGGCCCTGGCCACGGCCTGCGCGCTGGTGGGCATTCCCTGCGAGATCCACATGGGCCAGGTGGACATCGAGAAGGAACACCCCAACGTCACCAAGATGCGCATCCTGGGCTGCAAGCTCGTGCCCGTCACGCGCGGCGCGGCCACGCTCAAGGAAGCCGTGGACAGCGCCTTCGAGGAATACCTCACCAACCCCACGGACTACATCTACGCCATCGGCTCCGTGGTCGGCCCCCACCCGTTCCCGATGATGGTGCGCGACTTCCAGAGCATCATCGGCCGCGAGGCGCGCGAGCAATTCCAGGCCAAACACGGCAAGCTGCCCGACCACGTGGCCGCCTGCGTGGGCGGCGGCTCCAACGCCATGGGCATCTTCACGGCCTTCCTGGGCGATGCCTCGGTCAAGCTCGTCGGCGTGGAGCCCTCGGGCGAAGGCACGGACAAGCCCGGCCGCCACGCAGCCACCCTCAGCATGGGCAAGCCCGGTGAAATCCACGGCATGAAGTGCTACGTGCTGGAAAACGCAGACGGAACGCCCGCTGCCGTGCACAGCATTGCCTCGGGCCTGGACTATCCGGGCGTGGGCCCGCAGCACAGCTACCTCAAGGACTTGGGCCGCGTGCAGTACGAATCCGTCACCGACAAGGAATGCCTGGAGGCCTTCATGCAGCTGTCGCGCGTGGAAGGCATCATCCCCGCGCTGGAAAGCGCCCACGCCGTGGCCTGGGCCATGCGCGTGGCGCCCGGCCTGCCCAAGGACCAGCACATCCTCATCAACCTCTCGGGCCGGGGCGACAAGGACGCCGACTACGTGGCCAAGGTGCTGGGCCTCTGAACGCAGAGCTTGCGCTGAATCAAACCGCAGCACACCGGAGGGGGCAAAGGGCGCCCTCTCCGACAACCGCTCTCCGGGACGGTGGAGACAATGGCCCCGACCGTTGTCTTGTCCAACCCCATTCCCGGAAGGAGCCACACCCATGAAGCCTGCCCCGTTCGCACGCACCGCCGCCCTCTCCATCGCCCTGGCCCTGACCTGCGCCACCGCCGCCCTGCCCGCAGCCGCCAAGTCGGTGGCCGAATGGCAGACCATCACCAGCCAGGCCAAGATCCCGCTGGAGCAGGCCATCACCCGCGCCACCCAGGCCGTGCCCGGCAAGGCCATCGAAGCCCAGCTGGACGACGGCGACGGCATGGGCCCGCGCTACGAAATCGAAGTCATCACCCCGGCCGGCGACAGCGTGGAAGTCTGGGTCAACGCCATCACCGGCCAGGCCGCCCAGCACAAGAACGACGGCGCCGCCAAGCGCAAGGACCGCCAGCGCCTGGAAAAGGCCAAGTCCACCATTGAGCAGGCCATCCAGGCCGCCACCCGCCACACCCCGGGCACGCCCGTCAGCGCGGAACTGGACTCCCACTGGGGTCAGACCAGCTACCAAGTCGAAGTGCTGCAGGCCAACGGCACGCTCATGGAAGTCAAGATCGACGCCGTGGGCGGCGAAGTCATCCGGGCCAAGAAGGACTGACACACCGCCCCAACCCGGCAGCGCGCTTCAACATGAGGCGCGCTTTTTTTCGCCCATTTTTTGCCTCGCTCCCGCCATGTCCGCAGGCCATCCGCGCCTGCAGCACTCCTCAGGCCAACGCTACCGACACCCCCTCATCCGCAAACCGCTTCGCCGCCCTGAGCAGATAGCTCACGGCATAAAGAATGGGGTCGTCGGCCTCATCGCCATTGAGATGCTCCACCACCTCAATGGCATAGCCCAGGTTCACCGCCGTGTCGTGCAGCAGGCCCACCAGTTCCCTGTCTTCCGGCTCCAGCGACTGCGCCTGATCGGCCTTCACGTAGTAGATGCGCAGCAGATCGCGGCACACGCAATTGATGGCCGTGACCTTGTGGCGAGCGTGCAGGTCCAGCACATCCAGCGCGGCGCCCATGTGCAGTACGGCGTCTATGGCGAGGTCTTCGAGTTTGGGTGGGGGTGTGGTGGCGGGAGTGGGCTGGGGCATTGGAGTCCTGTCGAGAGGGTCCCGGTCCCAGAGCCACTGCACGCAGTGGAAGCGAGAGAACCGGACAGCAAAGCTTCCGGCTTTACCAAGTCTCTGTCTGCCACCTGTAGTTGGAATTTTGTAAAGAGGCAGGGAAGACAGAAGCTGATACGAGGCCAAGCCTTCGGTCTGCCTTCAAGCAGTGCAAGATGTTGGGGGTTGCGCCGGGGGATGCGGTAAATGAGGTGGATAGGCGAGTAGAAAGAAGTGAAAGCGGTATTTAGAGTGGCTAACACCACCGATCCACGAAGCGTGCACAGATGATCGCCGCTGCCAGTTTTAGCAGCGCTTCGTGGATATCCAGTCGTCTTTCAAAGCGGATTCGCAACTTGCCAAAGCCTGCAAACCAGCTGTGCGTGCTCTCCACCACCCACCGGTGTTTGCCCAGCCGCTCGTTGCTCTCAATGCCTCGTCTGGCAATCCGGCCAATGATGCACCGCTGCCTCAAGTGGGCTCGGCATCGCTTGAAGTCGTAGTCTTTGTCGGCGTGCATCTTGGCCGGTCTTTTACGTGCCTGTTCACACCGCTGAACAAGATCACCAGAGGAATGCCTCTGGCATCTACAACGATGTGTCGCTTGGAGCCGAGCTTGCCTCTGTCCGTTGGGTTGGGTCCCGTTTCCTGGCCCCTGGGGGCTTGGTACCGAGGAGCCATCAATGCTGGCCCGGCTCCAATCGATTTGGTCATGTCCACGCAAGCGAGTCAGCATGGCTTGGTGCAACTGCTCCCAGACACCAGCAGCATTCCAGTCGCGCAGACGCCGCCAGCAGGTCATGCCGCTGCCGTACCCAAGAAATTGGGGAAGTCTTCCCAGGGAATGCCTGTTTGCAGCACGAACAGGATGCCGTTGAGGGCGGCTTCATCGCTGACTGCGAGTTTGCGCGCACCGCCTTTGGCAGAAGGCACGAAGGCTGGGATCAGGGGTTGTAGCTGTCGCCACAGTTCTTTGCTAACGGGTCGTCTTGCCATGAGGGCAGCGAGCACAACTACTCTGCGGGGGCCTGTGACGAAGTGGTGTTAGCCACTCTAAGTAGCAAATTGCGTGACTGCAGTTTTGAGGTATGCACGGCCGTCCCAGTCAGCTCCTAATGGAGATGCAGCCTCATCAGCTGTATCAAGTGTTACTATGCAACCCGTGACATCTAAAGACAGAAGTGTCATTAGGCAAATTTGCCTATAGCTGGTTATCCTCTATACAATTAACCTTCATTTATCTAATGACCGAATTCTCCCTTGATACCACTGAAAAAATAATTTCCGTTATCGTTGGAATAATTGTTATTGCTGGATTCCTCTTGAAAAATCATATAAATAGCACTAAAGATACGCAGACCAATAACCCAACGAATAGCAACAAAAACAACCAGAGCGTTACGGTGACGATTGGAAGCCAAGATACACAGCACATGTCCGCCAATATGGCACAGAAACCTGCTCTACCAGACGTGGCAGAGCTTAAAAGAACTTCGCAGATTTTATTTATTGATGATGATCGTGGGTTTAAAATTGTAAGCATTTTAAAAAAAATGGGCTGGGACAATACAAAACTTGTCGCTGACATCTCGTCACTTGAACAGCCTCAGCTACTTAATGCAGATGTTATCTTCATAGATATACAGGGCGTTGGAAAAATAATGCAGTACAGTGACGAGGGACTCGGTTTGGCATTTGCAATAAAGCGCAGATATTCAGAAAAAAAGGTAGTAATCTATTCAGCAGAAGAAAAAGGAGCCCGCTTTCATGAAGCACTCCAAGAAGCGGATTATTCGCTGCCTAAAACTGCTGAGCCAATTAGGTTCGAAGATACTATTGTACGGGTTCTTAGAAAATGAAAAACCCAACTCAAGTCACGATGTGGATTAGCAATCGCAATGAACCATTGCTCAGTCAGATTCCTCAGGCAACCCTGCACCATTGCATTGAGAAATTACCGTCAACAGGCACACTAATCACCTTGATAGACGGCAAGAGATGTCGCATTTTTCGAAAAACAGCGGGGGAATATTTGGCAATTGCATTCTCAAATGACATCAATCGAATAAAGAGCAAGAAACTTTTAGAGTCAGATGCAGATGCAATTCTGGCAGTGGCGCCGACTGTAGAGCTATCTATTCAACGCTCCGAGGAGAGAACGCGAAGACTCCTTCATAACCTAAAATCTCTGACAGCAAAGACATCTCAAGAGGTATTCTTGCTTGCACAGCAAGATCGACTACTCGGGAATCCCCGAGAGATAGTTCCATACCTCGCATCAGAGATTCAAGGCAACTTAGAAGGAACCGCACGCGCACTGCTCGAGATACTCAAACACCAAGCTGCACAAAAAGCAGAATATACAGCATTTGATCGCCTTTCAGGAAAATTGGATAAAAGCAGCTCAGAAACGCATGATGTACACCGTGTCTTAATGAATGTTTTTTATCTCTTCTTTGGTGAGTTCATTGCAAAAAAAATTCGCGCAGAAGTGGAGCGCACACATATCCAAGCTCGTTTCGACTACGACTCCATTCACGTCTGCATCTACTACTTAGTCGAGAATGCAGCGAAATACACTCGCTCAAATAGCGATTTCACTGTCTCTGTTTCTCAAAGCTCCGAGGGATTAGTTAAAATCCGCTTTGTTATGGAAAGTCTTTTCATTAAACCAGAGGAGACGGATTTGATCTTTGAAGAAGGCTACTCTGGCTCAAATGCCATCGACGCGAATCTCAACGGGGCAGGCCTCGGCCTTTATCTTGCTCGATCAATGGTACGAATGAATTCTGGGAAATTAACGGTAATTGCAGGGGGCGCTCTTCGTGGATCTCAATATGCTAGAAACACATTTGTACTCACTCTCCCGGCAGGTTAATAATTATGATGAACCATGACTATATCGACTTTTCAATATCTTTCTTCATTTTATTTTTACAAATTAGCTTCGATTATAAGAATAGTTAACACCACCAATCAACGAAGCGCGCGCAGATGATCTCTGCCGCTAATTTCAGCGGCGCCTCATGGATATCCAGCCGTCGTTCAAAGCGGATTCTCAGCTTGCCAAAGCCTGCAAACCATCTGTGCTCCATCGCCGACCGATGCTTGCCCAGCCGCTCACCGCTCTCAATGCCTCATCTGGCGATCCGGCCAATGACGCCCCGCTGCCTCAGGTGGGTTCGGCATCGCTTGAAGTCAGAGTACAGCTTGGCGGGTCTTTTACGGAGACGCTCTATCAATCCTGCAATCGCAGGAATCGCGTCCAGGCACCTCTCGAACATCTTAGAGTCATGCCTGTTCGCACCGCTGACCAAGATCGCCTGAGAAATGTCCAGGCATCTACGACGATGTGTCGTTTGGAGCCGCGCTTACCTCTGTCCGTTGGGTTAATTCCCGTTTCCTGCCCCCCCCCCGGAGGCTTAGTACCGAGGAGCCATCAATGCTGACCCAGCTCCAATCAATCTGCTCATGTTCACGCAAGCGAGTTAGCATGCTTGGTACAACTGTTCCCAGTCGCGCAGGCGCTAGGTCAGCGTTGATGCCGTTAAACGGGGGCCAAAAAAGCGAATTGCAGCGCAATTTGGCAGTTATGCCGACCGTGCTGTGGGCAAGGCCTGCCAAATGTGGTTTTGCAGTACGCACCTAGCAAATCCCCGGCATCTACTGATACAATAGATAATTAATCATAATCCATCTATAATTCATTAATGACCACAAAGGCAGAAATAGACTTTTTTCTAAGCGATCCCAGCTACCTAGCCCTCATCGGCCGGGAGAGAGAGCATAGACTGCTATTCATTACAGACCTGTCCGAGACCCGTGTCTCTGCTTTCTTGGGATGGCTGTTCCGCCCCCAAGAGGGGCATGGAATTGGCGATCAGGCCTTTCGGGAATTGCTCCTCAATGTCTGGCGCACCAATCGGCGCGAAGAGTTGGGCCATAATGTTCTAGCTCCTCGGGATATCTTGGGAAAAACATTCAGTGACCTGTTGGTTCACACCGAATACCGTGTGCACAGCGACAAGTCTATGGGCAGAGGGCGGCCGATCGATTTGCTACTGGTTTCGCGACAGAACAAGCTGGTGGTGGCGATAGAAAACAAGTATGGAAGCGCCGTTCACTCGGACCAGCTGGCCGCCTACAGAAAAGGCATCACTAAATCCTTTCCGAGCTATAACCAGATATTCGTGTACTTGGATTCCAACGAAGGAACCAAGCCGGGTGATGATCATTGGATACCTCTTGGTTACCAATGGCTAATAGATCTGATTTCAACTCATCAAAAATCAGGATTGCTGAGCAATCGCTCTCTGGATGCACTAAACCAGTTTAAAGATTACCTAACAGAAGACTTGGCGCTATCCGGGCAGCGAGAGGAAGAGAAAGACACGCTTATCGAAAAAATTGCAAAGAGCCACATCGCTGTTCTTAATGTTTTTCGCGATTATAGAAAAGAGCGGCTCAGTGCTCTACTGGAAAACCCAACACTCACCATAAATGAGCCTCTTTTGATCGAGTATCACCAACGCCGCGCACTGTGGAACGATGTCTTAGATCAGGCACGCCATGTCAGTGTGGTTCAAACGGCCAAGCGGGCATTTGGTGATCGACTGGAAGTCGTCACAGGCCCTGCTGAGGTGCGATTGCGTCTGAAGTCTTGGGCAAAGTTCGAGGCTGATCCAGAAAGCAACATATGGGTATTGCTTGTGGTTGCTTGGTCCGGACGTGAAGGTCGGGGAAAGTACAACGTATGGTCCTTTGCCAACTTCCGAGGGGTGGATCCCGACTACGAAGAGGTACTTCGGACGGCAGCGATTCAGCTAAGAGGTAGCCATTTGAAAAAGCCTCCCACCGCTGCTCAGTGGATAAGGCTGGAAATGGCTGAAGGTCTCGTTAACGACTCCGCAGGTTCGCAGGTGGTTAATGAACTTAATCGACTAGATAAAATGCTGACAACGCTAAAGGCAGATGCATAAGGTGAGGAGATACTGCCTCAGACCATAACTGGACGGCATCACTATTGCGTTCACGTCATCTAATGACGGGCTGATGCCCGCAGCGTAAACGCGGGTTTGGCCATGAATGACGATACTAGGCTGTGGATTCCGCCGGCCGATGCAACATGCACCGGGAGCAAGGAGTGCTGACCACGAAGCAACGACCTCGGATCCACTGTACCGAAATGCAGAAGGCAGCGATGTGGGATCGGCCACACACCTCCATTCGGAACATCCCGGCTGCGACTGGCGGAACTTAACCGCCCGCGCGCCATTGATCCCGCTTGGTCCTGACCCGCGTTGAGCGTGAGGAGATCTCGCGGGCTCTGGCTGCGGGCGAATCCATCCACTGAGTGCCCAAGCGGCTATTGATCGTATCCATGGCACTCATCAAGCAGCTGCGGTCCAGGGTAAGTCCTCAGGAGTCTTGACCCGACAGCGCTGTTCTGTGTGGATGCCAGAGGAAGCCGCGTCTCTTGGGATCGCCCTCACCAACCAGCCACTCACAGCAATGATCCCCAAACCAAAATCGCCGTCCCCGCCAGCGGCGATCTGACCCCCTCCTCCACCCGAAGCCGCGCTCCATTCCCCATGATCCAGGAGTCTGAAGAGATTGCCCTGCTCCGGGAGGAAAACGCCAGGCTGCGGGCGCAGCTGGCGATTGCCACGGCGGGCCATGCCAGCGCCGTGCAGGGCGCGGGTGCCAGCGATCAGGACCCCTTCGATGCACAGGTGGCAGACCAGAAGACGCTGTTCTCGGATTTCATCGAGCATCTGCCGATAGGTCTGTGCCTGGTGGGCAAGGGCGGCAAGGTGCTGATGTCCAACCCGGCCTAGCGCCATTTCCTGCCGGAAAGCTCTCCACCATCGCTTGTGGCGCCCGAAGAAGACCGGGGGTGCTGGCGCAGTTGGGACCAGGAAGGCAAGCCGATCCCCAGGGACCAGTTTGTGGGCGCCAGGGCTGCACGTGGCGAGCTGGTTCGGCGTGGCGACTACCGAGCTGGAAGAACCGCCCTGGATCGCCGTGGCCCCGTTGTCTTGCCTATGCCATGCAGTCGCAGTCGTTCAGGGAGTGCCGTATTCGCTCAGCTTCTTGCTGAACCCAAAGGTCCACAGTCGCTGCGTGCGATCGTTGACGTCATTGGTGGTAAAGCGCAGGCTCGCCGCGCCCTTGGCGCATTGGCCGTCGTTCACGATCTTGCCTTCTGCGTCCACCATGCATTTGGTGACGTCCGAGCCTTCGATTTCCTTGCCGCTGGCGTCCAGCACGGCCAGCGAAACACCGAAGTCGGTGTCGTTGGTCAGCGCCAGCGTGTAGTCATCGACCAGTGCCAGGCCTTCGGCCTTCTCGGCCACCCAGCCGGTGGCGTTCAGGTTGAAGAGCCGGGTCTTCTTGAGCGTCACGACCTTGGAATAGTCCGAGCCATTGACCGGCTTGCCAGTCAGGCTGCTCTTTTCCAGGTCGGAGCCCAGCGCGGTGATGTCGGTGGCGTTGGCCGGAAACTCGATCAGAACCAGGTCGTTGAAGACTTTCTTGTCCTTGCCAGTGCCTTGCTCGATGGCGATGAACTTCCCCTTGCCCAGTGAGACCACATCACCCAGCTTGGCATTGCCGGTCTTGCCTTGGTTGTACCAGCGGCTGTCCACGGGCAAGGCAAACAGGCGGGTTTTCTCGGTGGTCGGGTCAAACTCCACCCAACGGACAAAGCGAGCGTAGTCGCGCACGTTCTCCGACTTGCCAGTGGCGTCGGCAACGGCAGCGGTGGTGTAGTCGGCCTTGCCGTCGTCCAGAGGGCTTTGCAGGAAACCGTGCAGCTTGCCGCTGGCCGCATCGATGCTCAGCCCCTCCATGCCACGGTTGGCGCGGCGCTTGGCGAGAATGGCAGGCAGATCGGACGCGCCGGTGCCGGGCCCGTATTTCTTCTGGATGATGCCGGTCGCCGGGTCGATCTTCACGATGAAGGGTCCGTATTCGTCGGACACCCACAGCACATTGCGCGCGGCATCCACCACCACGGATTCTGTGTCCAGGCCGAATTCGCTGTAGCCCTTGGCCTTGCCGGGATAGGTGAAGGAGTCGTCCAGGACTTGCTCGCCCGTGTTGCCTGTGATGCCCCGTGGCTGCACGCGGCCGTTGGCGTTCTGTGTGGCGCTGAATCTGAGCGGCAGGGTGGAGACGAACCTGGCTCCGTCCTTTCCGAGGGCGATCACGCCGATGGACGGAGTGAAGTTGGGCGAGGGAAACACCGTGGAACTGGCAAAGCCCGCGGGATTGGAGCCGTCGGTGATCTGCGTGACCGGGCCGGTGGTCGCGTTCGGGCCGCGATCGGTGATGGCGTAGAACTCCAGCGTGCCGTCGGCACGCCTGCCCTTCAAGGCCAGGCCCGAACCGTAGGCTGGCAGAAAGCCCTTGGGGAAATCGGCCTTGGTGGCGGGGTGTTGGCCTTCGTAGGGGAAATAGAACCTGTCGTCGAACTGGACGTCCTGGCGCGTGACGGTGGCGCGGATGCTGCCGACGCCGGTGGTCTGCGCCACCGTCTCGGAGCCGGCGGCCTGGAGCGGGCGGGTGTCGGCGCAGGCACTCAGCAAGGCAGCCGCGGCGGCGATCACTGCCATCAGGCAGGAAGAAGTGGGGGGGCGCATGGCGAGTAGGTCTTGAGAAGAAGAGGCAAGCCTGATAAGCAGATCGGCAGATAGGCAGATCGGCAGGCCCTGCGTGGCAAGGGCCTGCCCAGCCTTGAAGGCTTCGTTTCTGAAAAAGGCGCTGTGCCGCTCAGAACGAGTGGCTGATGCCCAGGTCCACACCGGTCGAGCCGGCGTTGGCCACACCCGCAGGGCCGCCGATCAGGCCGACGCTGGCGCCGTTCTTGTTGTTGACACGCGCCAGCCCTGCGTACAGAGAGGTGCGCTTGGAGAAGTCGTAGACATATCCGATCGAATACTTGTCGGCCTTGCCGCCGCTGCGCGTGAGGGCAGAGGCGTTGCCGCTGAACTTGGCGCTGGCGTACTTGACGCGCAAGCTGCCTTGCCCCATGGGGATGGTCGCGCCCAGGTAGAAACCGTCCACCTTCCCGGAGGTTGCGCCGTTGACGGGCTCCCACTTCAGGCTGTTGTATCCGCCATTGAGCAGGAAACTGCCGAAGTTGTACGAGGCGCCCAGCACCAGGTCTTCCAGATCGCTGGTTGCAGCGATGGCGCTGGGCGAAGCCACGGCCGCGGTGCCGTCGATCCTTCCGTAGCCGATACCCACGTTCAGCGGGCCAGAGCGATAGCCCAGGTTGCCGCCTATGTACCTGCGGGCCTTGCTTGCGCCAGAGCCGGAGGCGTTCTCGTCGCCAAAGGAAACCGAGAACTGGCCATAGACACCGCCCAGGTCGCTCGGCAGGAAGTAGCCCACGGCGTTGCTGATGCGCGTGCGGTCGACCACGCCGCTTTGGCTGGCGGCGTTGTAGGCAGTCTGGCGGATCGTCTGGAACAGATTGGCCTGCACACCGGTGGTGGTGTCGGGGCCCGCGAAAGCGGTGAAGATGTTGTAGCTGGGGGTGTAGTCGCGACCCAGCCGGATTTCACCCCAGGAATTGTTGCTCAGCCCGATCGTGGAGCGGCGCTCGAAGCCAAGGGATCCGCTGCTGCCGCCAGTGCCGACATCGGGGTTGAGGCCGCCTTCAAGCCAGAGCTGAGCTCGGTTGCCGCCGCCGAGGTCCTCCGTGCCGCGCAAGCCAAGCAAGCTGGTCTTGCCTTGGCTGGAGTTCAGTGCATTGAGCCTGTTGCTGCCGGACTTGGCAATGGTGACACCGACGTCCACCACACCAAAAATGGTGACGGAAGATTGTGCCAAGGCCAAGCTGGAAGAAGAGGCGAAGAATGTGCCCATCGCGAGTCCCAGAATGCGCGAGCACGTTTTTTGATTTTTCATTGGCGAGATACGAACTGAACTTATTAATGAGAATGACGGTAGCCTCCTGCCACCGCTGCGGGAACTCTAAGCAACACATAAGTATTCTTCGTGACAGCTGTGCTGTGTGACATGAAAGTCACAGCAGCGGCGGTGCCTGCGGCACCTTTCCTGCAGGGAAGCCCTATCGCCGCCACCCTTCAGCCATGGCCTGCACGACGGGGCAGATCATTCATTGCCAATTTGTTTGATTCATATTCGAGAAATTGGCGGAAATATGCATCCTTTTGCCATTTTCCCAATAAGGTTCTCGACTTCCATATTTTCAATGGCACATTTCGAGCGTTCGTCGACCGATTCATCGGTCATTGGGGACCCAAATTCAGCCCATTGCACGGCCAGTTCAACCCAATAGTCCCTGGGAGGCCGAAAGCCCACAAGAATTGCCGCACCGAGGACTGCAGCCTCAACATCGGTCGCACCAGCAGTCACAGCTATGATCCCCAGGCAGCATCGCCGTCCCCGCCTGCGGCGAGCTGCCCCCTCTCCTCCACCCAACGCCCCGCCCCATCCCCCATGATCCAAGAGTCCGAAGAGATTGCCCTGCTTCGCGAGGAAAACGCCCGGCTGCGGGCGCAGCTGGCGATTGCCACGGCGGGCCATGCCAGCGCCGTGCAGGGCGCGGGCGCCAGCGATCAGGACCCGTTCGATGCACAAGTGGCAGACCAGAAGACGCTGTTCTCGGATTTCATCGAGCATCTGCCGATAGGCCTGTGCCTGGTGGGCAAGGGTGGCAAGGTGCTGATGTCCAACCCCGCCTACCGCCATTTCCTGCCGGACACCCCCATCCCTTCGCTGCTGTCGGCCGAGGAAGACCGGGGCCGCTGGCGCAGTTGGGACAAGGATGGCAAGCCCGTCCCCCGCGACCAGTTTGTGGCCGCCCGCGCGTTCCGCGGGGAGCTGGTGGTGCCGGGTGTTGACTGCGTCTATGACACGCCCCAGGGGCTTGAGGTGTGGACGCGCGTGTTCGGGGTGCCGCTGCGCAATGCGGACAAGGAAGTTGTGGCCACGGCCATCGCCATTCTGGACATCGATGCGGAACGGCGCGCGCTGGACATGTTGCGCCAGAGCGAGGAACGGCTGGATGCGCTGGTGCGGTCCTCGTCGGAAGTGCGCTACTCCATCAGTGCGGACTGGAGCGAGCTGCACCAGCTGGCAGGCGGCGGGTTCATCCCTGACACGCAGGCGTCCAACACGAACTGGCTGGAAGACTACATCCCCCCGGAGGACCGCGACCTGGTGCGCGCGGAGATCGCGCGGGCCATCCGCACGAAGACCGACTATGTGATCGAGCACCGGGTGAACCGGGTCGATGGCAGCGTGGGCTGGGCGTTCTCGCGCGCCGTGCCGCTGTTCGATGCCGCAGGCGCCATCACCGGCTGGCTGGGAGCGGCCTCCGACATCACCGAGCGCAAGCAGGCCCAGGCCGCGCTGGAGCGCTTGAATGCCACGCTGGAGGAACAGGTGGCAGAGCGCACGGCCGACCGCAACGCGCTGTGGCAGCTGTCTTCCGACATCATGATGCGCTGCACGTTCGAGGGCATCATCACTGCGGTCAACCCGGCCTGGACCGAGGTGTTGGGCTGGCGTGAAGACGAGCTGCTGGGCACAACGCTTTTTCATCTCATCCATCCCGAGGATCTGGCGCGCACCATCCAGGACACGCAGGAGCTGGCCACAGGCATGGCGCATGCCCGGTTTGACAACCGGTATCGCCATCGGGACGGGAGCTACCGCTGGATCTCCTGGTCCACGCGTTCGGCGGCAGGCCGCATCAATGCGGTGGGCCGCGACATCACCTCCGAAATGGCCAAGGCCGAAGCGCTGGCCAAGGTGCAGGAGCAACTGCGCCAGTCGCAGAAGATGGAGGCCGTGGGCCAGTTGACGGGCGGTCTTGCGCACGACTTCAACAACCTGCTGGCGGCCGTCATGGGCAATCTGGAGCTGCTGCAGCGGATGCTGGCGCGCGGCCAGGTGGACAACCTCACGCGCTTCATCCATGGAGCGCAGGGGGCGGTGCGGCGCGCCGCCACGCTCACGCAGCGGCTGCTTGCGTTCTCGCGCCGGCAGATCCTGGACTCCAAGCCCACCGATATGGCCGCGCTCCTGGCCGATTGGGAGGACCTGCTGCGCAGGACCGTGGGCGCCAGCGTGGACATCGACATCGTGCCGGCAGCCCATCTGTGGCATGCGCAAATCGATGGAACGCAGCTGGAGAACGCCATCCTGAACCTGTGCATCAACGCCCGCGATGCCATGCCCGAAGGCGGCCGGCTGACCATCATGACAGCCAATATCGAGCTTGAAGAGGCGGCAGCCCGGGAGTGGGATCTTCCGCCGGGCGGCTATGTGTCGCTGTGCGTCACCGATACGGGCACCGGCATGTCGGAGCAGACCATTGCGCGCGCCTTCGAGCCGTTCTACACCACCAAGCCGGTGGGCCATGGAACAGGGTTGGGGCTGTCGATGATCTACGGCTTCGCGCGGCAATCGGGAGGAGCGGTCAGGATCTTCTCCCAGCCGGGCCAGGGCACCACGGTCTGCCTGTATCTGCCCAGGTGCGACGCCGCGCCCGTTGCAGAACGCGCGGTCGATGCGGCAAGGCAGGTAGTCGTTCCTGCCCAAAGGACCTTGCTGGTCGTGGATGACGAAGCCCCGATCCGCCATCTCATCGACGAGGCGCTTGTCGACCTGGGCTACACGGTGCTTGCCGTGGCCGATGCAGCCGCCGCGCTGCAGGTACTGCGTGCCGGAACCCGGGTGGACATGCTGATCACGGACATGCGGCTTCGCGGCGGAATGAACGGCAAGCAGCTTGCCGACGAGGCACGCCTGGCCCGGTCCGACCTGCCGGTGCTCTTCATCACCGGGTTCACCGAGGCATCTCCGCTCAGCCAGGAAAACCTGCACCCCGGTACGCAGCTTCTGACCAAGCCGTTCACATTGGATGCGCTGGCGCTCAAGGTGGCGGAGATTCTGGGCAGTACCGACGCTGTGCAATCGGACTGAAGCTGGCACATGGGCATGTGGGCATGTGGGCATGTGGGCATGTGGGCAGAGTCGATCGCCGACTACAGAGGGGCGCTGTCAAAGCGGGAAGAGCACTCAGTGCCCAGCGCCTGACTGTCAACTTGGTAGATTGCAGAGTAAGGCGAGAAATCGTTTTTCTTTCTCAAGGAAAAGGCATCCGGGCAAACCTCAATCAGTTCGCGCAGATGAGAAGAATAAGGGCCGTAAGTCCATTCTCCCGCATCGAAAATATATTCAGGTTTGAAATTGGCAAGTTCTTCAAGAAAGTCCTTGGGAGTCAACACACTCCTGTGTAGCTCGGGCCGGCCAATGATGGTCCTGTTGAAGAACATGCCATATTGATAGTTGCTGACAACAAAAATTCTTCGCTGATTATCTATGATATCTCGGTACACATCATTTGATTCGTCTCCAAATTGAGATATGAAAATTGCCTTATTCCCATCTTGCAGATTTGAATAATTCCGCTGATATGCAAGATATACGGATGAAGTCAACAGAACTACAGACACCGCCACGCAAATCGTATCCGTTGGAATTCTCTCTTGAAAATTGAAGATCCTTGGTTGTCTTGAAATACCATCAATACATGGATATTTTTGAATCAGCAGATAATTGACAAGAGCCGTGGACACAAACAGAACATGGATTCCATGGCGTTGTTCATAAGCACCTACGGTAAACCAAATAACCAGAAATGGTAGGACACAAATAATCCAGAAAACCCTGCCCCTACCTGAAAACAAGGAGACCAGCATCGCCCCAATGAGAAGCATGCCTATATCCGGGGAATCGACGATGTACTTTTTCAGGGATAGCATGACTGACGCCATCCATCCGCCATTTTTCTTCACGATATCAAGCACCCCTTGATTTCCCGTGAACTCCGGGGCAACAAAGAGGGGCCATATTGCCGCGAGCAGCATCCCTACAATGCACGCGGCCAATGCCGCAGGCCGCCATTTCCAACGCCACACGCCATAGATTATCAGCATGGGAAGCGAGGCAAGGCACCAGACCAATCCGGGTTGTTTGGTGAGAGATGCCAACAAACCGCAGAACAGCGACAGCATCAAGGGACGCAATTTGGCAGGCTTCTCGGAATACTGCAACAAGAGCGTGAAGCTCAATAGAATCAATGCCGTAGCAAGCGGATCGGCATAGGCCCAAAACAGCAGATTTCCAAAACTTGCCAATGCTCCGAAAGTGAGCAGCAATGTCAGCCAGTTGATGAGTTGGCTGGAGCTCCTTGCAACAAGATCGGAAAATGCAATAACGATAACGAGAGCCGGTATTCCACACACAAGCTTCGCAGCGAAATGTGATACGTGATTGCCTTGCGCCAGGAATACGGAGCCAAGTTCATATGCAAAAAACTGAGGATACGGAGCCTGAGTGTAGTAGGTGTCATAGGGCTGACCCAAAAAATGCTGTACACCCCACATTCCCCAGCTATATATTTCGTCGTGCCTGATGAATCCGGTGCTTGTGGACTTCAGTGCAAAGAAACAAACGCCAAATACCAACAGCAAGGCAAATAAAAGCAAAGGCAGGTTTGCGCTAGTCAGTATCCCGGAAATAACACGTGCGAGGGCAAAGATCAAAAATATAAATCCCACAATCCACGGCAATATATACAACAATCTGGGCAGCTCAATATCACCATTATAGAACGCAAGTCCTACCGCCAAGAAAATCCCCGCTAACGCAAATACCGCATACTCAGATGCAGATATATCTGCAGAATTGAATCTTCTCTTAGAAAACAACATCAATATTGCCAAAGATAAGCCAGAAAACTCAAAGAATTAAAAATACAGTGAGCATGCTTTTTCAACGTGGGGAGGTATTTGGCCAATTTTGCATAGCCACAATCAAAAACAGCCTCAATTTTCCCAATAAATTCTCAACAGGAATAAGAATTCAGGAGGCTCAGGCTTTTCCAAGAATCGACATCTATTGATATATCTCAATATCAGCCCATGCCACCCAAGATGGTGATGATATTGTTTCAACATAGACAACTCGCACAGGGTCTGGGCGGCGATTCTGAAATTCCAACCAAAGACCACCACTCGTGTAACTCGTGATTGCGCCGAGGAAGATCATTTTCCCTCCATTGGTTCTTCCCCATATTCGATGATTTGTATCCCCTGCAGGACTTTGCACCGTCAACAAACGAATAAGAGAAAAATTCCTTTCCCACCCAAGATCCAAGGCAATCCACTGGGTTGAAAATCCATTGGAATTCCAATATGTACCGGCATTTCCGTCAATTGCTTTGAGTGAATCCCCATAGTTTCCAGAAGCGCCAAAAATACCGAGCGGAATCTTGGTCCCATAGCTATTCGCAGATACGGTTTTTTCCTCAGAGAGTACTTCTGCACTGGCTGACAAAGCAGTTGCAGAAAGTAAAACGCAAAGAACAGATCCGATGAAATTTTCTCGCATGATTGCATCTCCTTCAATATTGCGCAAAATTGCGCAAAATTGCGCAAAATTGCGCAATGCAAGGCTAGGACGCAATAATGGCCAAGGCAATAAGACCAATCCTATTATTCGATCTACCATATTCAGGAGAGCGATGTATCTGCAGGCGACAACAGAAAACGTTTGGCCAGGGCCTCAAAAGGCGTAACCCATCTGTGTCAAAGCCCATTCGACTCTCTCAATACCAGACGCCGAACATGCTCAATAAACGCCTGCAGCACCGCCGCAGGCTGGTCCGCCCGCCAGGCCATGACGGCGGGCGTCATGGCCTGCTGCGGACCGCGCAGCGGCACGAACACCACGCCGTTCATGCCCACGCGCTGCATGCAGCTGGGCACCAGGGCCACGCCCTGCTCTGCCGAGACCAGGGCCATGACGGTGAGCCACTGGCGCGCCGCGTGGCGTGTGTGGGGGTGGATGCCGGCCTGCTGCAGGCAGGCGATGACGTTGTCGTAGTTGGCCGGAGCCACTTCGCGGGCGAACATGACGAAGGTGTCGCGGGCCAGTTCGCGCAGGTCGATGTCGGACTGCTGCGCCAGCGCATGCGTGGCGGGCAGGCAGCAGACAAAGGGTTCCTCGCCAATCGACAGGGTCTGCAGGCCGTCTGGCGGGGTGGCTATGTTGAGAAAGCCGCAGTCGATCTGGCCGCTGGCAATGGCCTGCAGTTGCTCGCGCGTGGACATTTCATGCAGGCAGACTTCGACCAGGGGGCGTTCTGCGCGGAAGGCGCGGCAGAAGTCGGGCACCTGGCGGTAGACCATGGAGCCGGTGATGCCCACGTCCAGCCGGCCCTGCATGCCTTCGGCCACGCCGCGCACCACGTCGGCCGCATGCTGCAGCTGGGCGAGCACCTTGCGTGCCTCGACCAGGAAAGCCTCGCCCGCAGGGGTGAGGCGCACGTTCTTGGCGTCGCGGTCCATGAGGCTGGCGCCCAGGTCCTGCTCCAGGGTCTTGAGCGCCATGCTCAGCGGCGGCTGGGTGATGCACAGGCGCTGGGCCGCGCGGCCGAAGTGGCGTTCCTCGGCCAGGGCGACGAAATAGCGCAGCAGGTGGGTCTTCATGAGAGGCGGCGGATGAGGAGCAAGCGAGATGGCATCTTGCACCATGGCTACCTCTGAAATACAGATTGATAAATCATGGGACTTCAGATGGTTCGCAGCCACAAAACCCGCGCACCTCAACTTTGAGACACCGAGGAAGGGCCGCCCCGCACCGAGGGTGTCGTCCCCCTCCGCGCAGCGAGAAGGGGGAAGGCGCGAAGCGACTCAGGGGGTCAATACGATTTAGGCAAGCCCAATACCTTTTCGGCGATGAAGCACATGATGAGCTGCGGGCTGACGGGCGCCAGGCGCGGGATCCAGGATTCGCGCATGTAGCGCTCCACGTGGTATTCCTTGGCGTAGCCCATGCCGCCGTGCGTGAAGATGGCGGTCTCGCAGGCCTTGGCGCAGGCTTCCGCCGCCAGGTATTTGGCGGCGTTGGCCTCGGCGCCGCAGGGCAGGCCCCTGTCGTAGAGGAAGGCGGCCTTTTGCACCATGAGGTGGGCCGCCTCAAGCCCCATCCAGGCCTGGGCCAGCGGGTGCTGTATGCCCTGGTTCTGGCCGATGGGGCGGTCGAAGACCACGCGCTCCTTGGCGTACTGGGTGGCACGCGCCAGAGCGGCGCGGCCCAGGCCCACGGCCTCGGCGGCGATGAGGATGCGCTCGGGGTTGAGGCCGTGCAGGATGTACGAGAAGCCCTTGCCCTCTTCGCCGATGCGGTCCTCGGCGGGGATGCGCAGGCCGTCGATGAACAGCTGATTGGTGTCCACGCATTTGCGGCCCAGCTTGTCGATCTCGCGCACCTCGATGCGTTCGCGGTCCAGGTCGGTGTAGAACAGGCTCAGCCCTTCCGTGCCCTTGCACTCTTCCACGGGCTTGGTGCGCACCAGCAGCAGGATCTTGTTGGCGACCTGGGCGGTGGAGATGAAGACTTTCTGGCCATGGACCACGTAGACGTCGCCATCGCGCACGGCGCGGGTCTGCAGCTTGAGGGTGTTGAGGCCGGCATTGGGCTCGGTGACGCCGAAGCAGGCCTTGTCCGTGCCCGCGATCAGCGGGGGCAGCCAGCGGCGCTTTTGCTCGTCCGTGCCGAAGACGACGACGGGGTGCAGGCCGAAGATGTTCATGTGCACGGCCGAGGCGCCCGACAGGCCCGCACCCGTGGCCGAGATGGTGTGCATCATCAGCGCCGCCTCGCTAATGCCCAGGCCCGCGCCGCCAAACTCTTCGGGCATGGCAATGCCCAGCCAGCCCGCGTCGGCCAGGGCCTTGTGGAAGTCGTGCGGGAAGCCGCCTTCGTGGTCCTTGTGCAGCCAGTAGTCAGCGTCAAAGGGGGCGCAGGCGCGCTCGACGGCGTCGCGTATCTGTTCCTGTTCTTCGTTCCACAGAAAGTCCATGGTGTGTTCTCCGTTGCTTGTTGCTGTTCGCTTGTTATGTCTGTGGGGTGACGGGGCTCAGGCTGCCGGCCGGCACACGCGCTCGGGGTTCTCACCGTAGGGCGGGCTGTAGAAGACCAGCAGGCGCACGGGCTCGGCGCTGGTCACGCGGAAGATGTGCATGCAGTCCTCGGGGAAGAAGCAGGTGTCGCCGGGCTGCATGGCAAAGCGTTCCTTGCCGTCCGGGGTGTCGATTTCCACCTCGGCCGTGCCGGCCAGCAGGTAGCAGGCCTGCTCCATGCCGGGGTGGGCATGGGGCAGCGCGCCGCCGCCCTGCTCCAGCGTGCCCAGCACCAGCTCCATGTGGCGCGCGCCCACGTTGGCGGCGCTGACCAGGCGCCGGTTGACGGTGCCGTGGTGGTTGGCGGGGCTGTAGCCGGGCACGTCTTGTTCGCGGATCAGGTAGCGGGGCATGGGCGGTTTCCTTCGGTTTGTGTTTGTGTTTGTGTTTGTGCTTGTGTTTGTGGTGGGGCGTCTTGCAGCGCGGCAGCCTGGCTGCAGGCGCGGCTGGCCTGCAGGGCGGCCAGCTCGGCCTCGGTCAGGCCCGCGTCGCGCAGCACCTGCAGGGTGTGTTCGCCCAGGCGTGGCGCGGGGGCGGCGCGTTCTGCGGGTGGCGTGGCGCTCCAGCGCGTGGGGCTGGCCGTGGTGCGCAGCCGGCCTTCGCTGGGGTGGTCTATCTCGTGCACGAAGCCGGTGGCCTGGTGCTGGGGGTCGGCGATCAAGTCCTCGGGCGAGGCCATGGGCATGTTGGGCACATCGGCCGCGTCCAGCAGTGCGCGCCATTCGGCGGTGGTGCGCCCTGCCATCAGCCGCGAGACTTCGGCATAGACGGCATCGATGTGCAGCGCGCGCTGGCTGTGGGTGGCGAATATGGGCTCGGCCATGCGCTCGGGCTGGCCTATGGCGTTGAAGAAGCTGTGCCAGTGCTTGTCGTTGTAGATGAGAACGCACAGGTGGCCGTCGCTGGTGCGATAGGGCCTGCGGTGGGCCGTGAGCAGGCGCGCATAGCCGGGGCCGCCCAGCTGCGGCTCGAACGACAGGCCCGCCATGTGGTCGCCCAGGATGAACTGGGTCATGGCCTCATACATGGGCACGAGCACGGCCTGGCCCTTGCCGGTCTTCTCGCGCGCATAGAGGGCGGCCGTGACGGCGTAGACCGCGTGCAGGCCGGTGACGCGGTCGCCCAGGGTCATGGGGGCATAGGCCGGCTGGCCACCGCCGTATTGCTGCGCCAGCCAGGGCACACCGGTGGCGCCCTGGATGAGGTCGTCATAGGCGGGCCGGGCCGCGTAGGGGCCGCGCTGGTCGAAGCCGCAGCAGCTCACGTGGATGATGCGCGGGTTGCGCGCCGCCACGTCCTCGTAGGCCAGGCCCAGGCGCGCCATGGCCTGGGGCCGCACGTTGCTGACCAGCACGTCGCAGCCTTCGGCCAGGCGCAGCAGGGCATCGCGCGCGGCGCCCTGCTTGAGGTCCAGCACCACGGAGCGCTTGCCCTGGTTGGCCTGCAGGAAGATGTGGCCCATGGCGGGGTTGCGCATGGGGCCGACGTGGCGCATGTTGTCGCCCTCGGGCGATTCGACCTTGATCACCTCGGCCCCCAGGCCCGCAAGGATCTGGGTGGCAAAGGGGCCCATGACCACCGAGGTCATGTCCAGCACCTTCACCCCGGCAAGAGGGCCTTGCTGTCCCTGCTGCTCCTGCTGTCCCTGCTGCGCTTCTTGCATGCCGGTCTCCCTCACTGCGCCTCGATGCCGGCCTGCTTGACCAGTTGTCCCCAGCGGGCCATCTGGTCCTTCACATAGGTGGCGAACTCCGCAGGCGTGGCCGTGGGCCAGACCTCGAAGCCGACCTGGGCCAGCTGCTCCTGCACGGCCTTGTCCTTGAGGATGGCCTGCAGCTCGGTGTTCAGCCGCTCGGTGATCTCGGCCGGCATGCCGGCCGGGCCGAAGATGCCGTTCCAGGAGGTGATGTCGAAGCCCGGCAGCGTCTTGCCGATGGCCGGCACATTGGGCAGCAGGGTGGAACCCTTGGCCGCCGTCACGGCCAGGGTGCGCACGCGGTCGGTCTTGATCGTGCCCCAGGCGGAGCCCAGGTCGGCCACATAGACCTGGATCTGGTTGCCCATGAGGTCGGTCAGCGCCTGCGGGCTGGACTTGTAGGGCACCGAAGTGATCTGGGTGTGCGTGACGTACTTGAAGGTTTCCGAGGCGACCAGCGAGGTGCTGTTGGGCGTGCCGTAGGACAGGCGGTCGGGATTGGCCTTGGCGTAGTCGATGAGCTCCTGCACGGTCTTGGCCGGAACGGAGGGGTGGACCAGCAGCGCGAACGGCAGCTCGCCCACGCGTGCCACGGGGGTGAAGTCCTTGACGGGGTCGTACTTCAGGCCCTTGACCAGCCAGGGGTTGGCCGAGTGCGAGGTGTTGGTGGTCATGAACAGCGTGTAGCCGTCCGGCTTGGCCTTGGCCACATGGTTGGCGGCAATCTGGGCATTGGCGCCGGCCTTGTTGTCCACGATCACGGGCTGCTTGAGCCGCTCGCCCAGCCGGGTAGCCACCAGGCGCGCCACGGCGTCCGTGCCGCTGCCGGCCGCGAACGGCACGACCAGGGTGATGGGATTGGAGGGGTAACCACCCTGCGCCGACACGGAGGGCGCGGCCACGGCCGCAATGGTGCTGATAGCGCCAAGGGCCAGGGCCCTGCGCAACGGGGAATGCTTCATTTGCTTGTCTCCTGTTTTCTATCCTGTTTCCTATGGAAAGCGGCGCTGTGTATCCAGCGCTCGCCGCCATGGTGCGGGCGTCAATGATTCAAGTCCAATTCTTTAAAACCAAGCAAGAATTCGATTTATGAATCATTGAGTCCTGCGTCAGGCTCCAGCTCCAGCCTCTTGTGCAAGGACTGCATCGGTGCGAGGCTGGCAGCCTTGCACGAAACCACGCCAAGGAGTTCCGCATGTCACACACCGTCCACACCATCCGGCTGCACCGCGTCCTCAAGGCGCCGCCGCGGCGCGTGTACCAGGCCTTCACCACGGCCGCTGCCCTGGCCAAATGGCTGCCGCCCCACGGCTACATCTGCGAGGTGCCCGAGTTCGACGCCCGGGTCGGCGGGCGCTACCGCATGGCCTTCGTCAATCTGTCCACGGGCGGGCGCAGCGGCTTCGGCGGGGAGTTCCTGGACCTGGAGCCCGGCCAGCTGGTTCGCCATACCGACCGCTTCGACGACCCGCAACTGCCTGGCGAGATGATCACCACCATCACGCTGCGCGAGGTGTTCTGCGGCACTGAAATGGATGTGACCCAGGAAGGCGTGCCCGCCGTCATTCCCGCCGAGGCCTGCCACCTGGGCTGGCAGGAATCGCTGCAGTTGCTGACCCTGCTGGTGGAGGCCAGCGTGCCGGGCTGAGACCCTGCACAAGCCCCTGCTGTCACACAGCTGCGGTTGATGGATTGCCGTGCTTCGGAGGACAATGGCAGTATTGCCCGCCAACGCCCGGAGGTCCGCCATGGCCACCCCCTTTGCACTGACCGCTCAAGCCATCGATGTCCTGCCGTTTGGTGCGCGGCTGGCGGGCGCCCGGACCTGCGCCCTGTTCAAGTCCCAGGACATGGAGGTCATCCGCGTGGTGCTGCGCGCCAGCCAGTCGCTGCCGCCGCACAAAGTGCCTGGCAGCGTCAGCCTGCATTGCCTGGAAGGCGAGCTGGAGGTGATGCTCGGCGAAAGCCGCCAGTCCCTGCAGGCCGGCCAGCTGATGCACCTGCCGGCCAACATGGCGCATGCGGTACGCGCCATCGAAGACACCTCCGCTCTGGTCACCATCGTTCTGTGTGACGCGTCCTGACGCTTGCCACTTCAGCGCATTCAGCCCACTGAGCGCTTCAGCGCACCGGCAGGAACTGCATGAACGGCCCCGCCACCAGTCCCTGCCCGTAGCCGATGAAGGAGCGCCTGTAGCGCTCGGTGGTGTAGTTGGCGATCAGGTCCAGCCGGCCGATGATCTTGCCCATCTCGCGCTCGAAGCTGAGGTTGCGCGCGTCGTCGCCCAGGTGGTTGGACAGCAGCAGCGGCCCGCCCGCTGCGTTGCGCCGTGAGTTGAGTATCCAGTTGGCCACTTCCACGTTGCGTGCGGCGTTGTAGATCAGCTGCGGGTCCAGCCCATGGACCAGGGTGAAGCTGGTGCGCCCGCCGTGGGCGGTGATGATGGTGTCGGCCAGCGCATGGACGAAGGCGGCCACGCGGTCGCCCTTGAAGTCGGGCTGCAGCGCCAGCGAGAGCGCGGCCACGTCCTGGGCGCCGCGCAGGTCGGCCCAGGGCTGGCGCTCGGTGATGGCAATGCGCACGTAGGCGGATGCGGCCTCGCGGCTTTCGGCGGTTTTCTTCCACTCGGAGGGGTTGCGCAGGTAGAGCTTGTCCATGATGCGCATCAGGCTGTCCAGGTTCTCCTTCATGGCCAGCGTGGCCATGCGGTTGCTGTCGGACTGCACGATTTCGCTGGGCTCGAACGAGGCACCCTCCACCTTGCCGCGCGGCGCGGGCGTGTCGGCACAGCCCGCTGTCAGCAGAAGCGCCAGCACCGGCGCCAAGCGGCGCGCCGCGCCGCCTCCCGGTCGGGGCCGGCTGTCGTTCACCCCGGCTCTGCGGCCGGCCTCCCCTGGCAAGACAAGCTCAATAGTCATCCCGGAACGATAGCAGCGCACTACCGGGGCGCCGAGGCCCGATGCCCTGTCTTACATGCCCTGGCGCCGGCAGCGTCAACCTCCCGTCAGGCAGCGTTGCTGCACCATCCAGTCATCCAGTCATCCAGTCATCCACTCATCCACCACCGCCCCGGTGCTGCGCCAGCAGGTGGCCGAGGATCTTCCAGGTCTGGGGCTGTTCCACCATGGGCACGGGAATGCGCAGCATGCTGCCTGCGGCCTGCCTGGGCGAAAACAGCAGGCCCGGTGCCAGCAGCAGGCCCTGCGGCGCGGCATGGCGGGCCAGCACCTCCGAATCCACGCCGCAGTCCACCCAGGCGAACATGCCGGCCTGCGGTTCGTGCGGGGCGCGGCAGTCCAGGGCTTCGAGCATGCGCAGGCAGCGGTTGCGCGCGCGGTCCACGCGCTCGCGCAGGCGGTCCACATGCTTGCGGTACTGGCCATCGGCCAGCACGCGGTGCACCACCTGCTCGCCCGGCAGCGCCGTGGTCAGCCCGCCCAGCAGCTTGAGGTCGGTCAGCCGCCGTATCAGGTCGGTGTGCGCCGCCACATAGCCCACGCGCAGGCTGCCGGCCAGGGTCTTGGAGTAGCCGCCCACCAGGAGCACGCGCTGCAGCCGGTCCATGGCGGCCAGGCGCACGGGCACGCCGGGCAGGAAGTCGGAGTAGGTGTCGTCCTCGGCCAGGTAGAAGTCGTGGCGCTCGGCAATGCGCAGCACCTCGTGGGCCACGCCGGCCGACAGGGTCTGGCCCGTGGGGTTGTGCACGGCCGTGTTCAGGATGAAAAGCCGGGGCTGGTGCTGGCGGGCCAGCCGCTCCAGCGCCTCCACATCGGGGCCTCCGGGCAGGCGGGGCACGCCGACCACGTTCACGCCCAGGGCGTTGAGCCGGCCGAAGATGAGGAACCAGCCCGGGTCTTCCACCAGCACCGTATCGCCGGGCCGCACCAGGCTGCGCACGATCAGGTCCAGGCCCTGGGTGACGCCGGCCACGGTCATCAGGTGGGCCTCGGGGTGGGCGGGCACGTCCTGGGCCTGCAGCACAGAGGCGATCTGCTGGCGCAGCGGCAGGTAGCCCTGGGGCACGCCGTAGGTCAGCAGGCTCGGCCCCGTGCTGCGGCCCACGGCGCGCAGGGCCGAGGCCAGCATTTCCTGGTCCAGCCATTCCGGCGGCAGCATGCCCGCGCCACCCGAATGCTCCATGCCCTCGCGGAACATGCTGCGCAGCAAAAAGGCGGTATCGAAGGCCGCGCCCTGCTCCAGCGTAGGCAGGGCATCGCTGGCGCGGGGCGCCGCCTGGGCCGCGCGCCGGGCGCTGACGAAGACGCCCGAGCCGCGCCGCGAATGCACCAGGCCTTGGGCGGCCAGCCGGTCATAGGCCTGCACCACGGTGTCGCGGCTCACGGCCGCCTCTTGCGCCAGGGCCCGCACGGAAGGCAGGCGCGAGCCCGCGCGCAGGCCGTGGTGGCGGATCAGGCCGCCGTAGTGGTCCACCAGCTGGTCCACCAGCGAGAGGTCGGAAGACCGCAGCGGGCGCCAGGGCGCAGCGGCCTGGAACGCCGTATCTGACGATGCGCGCGGTGCCTGTGGTGCCTGTGGTGCCTGTGGTGCCTGTGGTGCCTGTGGTGCCTGCGGTGCCTGCGGTGTCTGCGGTGTCTGCTGTGCCTGCGCTTGCTTCGGCGTGGCTGCGGGATCAAGTGTCAGGGCCATATGGGCAGGCCAGTTGGCAAATTGTTCTGGCAAAGTGTACTGCTACTGTACCGAACACTGACATTAGCATGGCCTGACGGCGCCGCGGCCTGCGGCATGCGCAGACAGGGCGCCGGATTCCCTGTCATGCCTGTTGCCACCATGCCCTTCGATACCGCCCACACCTCGTTCCTGCTGCCGCTGGCCATGTTCTCCTTCGTCAGCTCCGTCACGCCCGGCCCCAACAATGTGATGTTGACGGCCTCGGGCGCCACCTTCGGCTACCGCCGCACGGTGCCCCATATGCTGGGCATCACCCTGGGCGTGGTGGTCATGGTGCTGCTGGTGGGCGCGGGCCTGGGCGCGGTGTTCGAGCGGCTGCCGGTGATCTACACCGCGCTCAAGTACCTGGGCGCGGCCTACCTGGTCTGGCTGGCCTGGAAGATCGCGGGCAGCGGCGGCATCGACGGCGGCAACGCAGGTGCCCGGCCGTTCGGGTTCTGGCAGGCGGCGGCCTTCCAGTGGGTCAACCCCAAGGCCTGGATCATGGCCATCGGCGTGATTGCCACCTACACGCCGCGCGAGGATTTCTTCATCAACCTGGTGCTGGCCGCGCTGGTGCTGGGCATCGTGAACTATCCCAGCGTCAGCGTCTGGACGCTGTTCGGCAGCGCCGTGGGGCGCGCGCTGCGCTCGCCGCAGGCACTGCGCCGCTTCAACTGGGGCATGGCCGCCCTGCTGCTGCTGTCGCTGTACCCGGTGCTGGCAGATTCACACGCCTGATTCAAACGCCTGATCCACGCGGCTGCTTCATGCGGCCGATGCCGCATCCAGCGCCAGTATCTGCTGCGCCAGCGCGGCGATGCCGGCCTCGCTGAGGTCGTCGGCCTGCACCCTGCGGCGCGTGCGCCACTGCGTGAAATGCCGCTCTTGCGAGCGCTCGTAGTGCGGGTCGTAGTGCTGGGCCATGAGCTCGGAGAACAGCGGCGAGAGGCTGCGCTCATGCGCCCAGGCCTGCCAGCGCGAGATGGTCTCCTTGCCCTGCAGCTCCTTGAGCCAGCCCAGCTTGTCGGCCAGCATCTGCGGATCGTCGCCCAGGTAGGCGTAGTCGCGCAACAGGTAGGCCAGGCGCGCCTCGGGCGTGGCATCGAGCGCAATCACGGGCGACTGGCGCATGTGCTCGACCAGCACCAGCGGCAGGGACACGCGGCCGATCTTGGCGCTCTCGCCTTCCACGTACACGGTGCGCGACGGATCGAAACTCTCCAGTTGCTGGGCCAGCAGCGTCTCGAAGTATTTCTGGCTGGGCTGCTCCACCCCGGGCAGGTTGCCCAGCAAGGAGCCCTTGTGACTGGCATAACCCTCCAGGTCCAGCACCTGCTCGCCGGCCTCGGCCAGGGCATGCAGCACGCGGGTCTTGGCGCTGCCGGTGGCGCCGCACAGCACCTGCAGGCGCAGCAGGGGCACCAGGCGGTCGATCAGCTCGATCACATGGCCGCGATAGGACTTGTAGCCGTTGGCCAGTTGCTGGGCATCCCAGCCGACCAGGCGCAGCCAGGTGACCATGGAGCCGCTGCGCAGGCCGCCGCGCCAGCAGTAGACCAGCGGCTTCCAGTTGGCGGGCTTGTCGGCGAAGGTTTCCTGCAGATGGCGCGCCAGATTGGCCGAGACCATGGCCGCACCCAGGCGCTTGGCCTCGAAGGGGCTGACCTGCTTGTAGATGGTGCCGATCCGGGCGCGCTCCTCGTTGTCGAGCACGGGGCAGTTGATGGCGCCGGGAATGTGGTCCTGCGCGAATTCGGCAGGCGAACGGGCGTCGATCAGGGTGTCGAACTGGTGGCGGTCGGCGATGCGGATGGGCTGGCGGTGGGACACGGGCAAACGGTGATCTGGCGATCATGCGGGAGGCAGAAACAACCGGCGCCATGGCCTCAGGGGCTCATGGGCCGGCACCGGAACCAGGAAAGTGGATCGAGCCTCGACACGCACCGGCCCGCCCCGCTTCGCGCCCTGCTTGCGCGAGCCGGGCATGCGGCCGACCTTGGAAGCCGGGATTCTCGCACGCCCGCCGTGCCCGCGCACGGCTGTCAGGGCAAGGCTGTCAACGCCAGGCAGTCAACGCAAGGCAGCGGCGATCAGGCCCTGCACGGCGGCCACGCGCTGCACTTGCTGGGGGCTGTCGTAGTTGCCCATGAAGACGGCATACACCAGCGAATGCTGGGGCACGACCACCAGCCGCTGGCCGCCCAGGCCGATGGCCATGTAGTACGCCAGGCCGGCGCGGGTCTGCCCCACGTACCAGTGGTGGCCGTAGCGCAGGCCGGGCCAGGCGTCCACACGCGGCTGAATGGATTGCACAATCCAATGCCGGGGTACCAGCGCCCGGCCTTGCCTTCCACCCGGCCATTCGCCCTGCTGCAACACCAGCTGGCCAATGCGGGCCAGGTCCCGCGCCCGCAGGCGCAGGCCGGAGGCGGCGGCCGCCTCGCCGTTGGTGCCAGGCGTCCACTCGGCCTTGTCGATGCCTAGCGGAGCAAACAGCTTGTGCCGCGCATAGTCCAGCAGCGGCATGCCGCTGCCCTGCGCGATCAGATGGCCCAGCAGGGCCGTGGCCCCGCCGCTGTAGCACCAGCGTTCGCCAGGCGAGGCGACGATGGGCTGCTCCAGCACGTAGCGGTAGCGGTCGCTGCTGCGCTCCATGGCGATTTCGCTGTTGCGCGGGTCGGAATACGGCAGGTCCTCATCCCATTGCAGGCCCATGGTCATGCCCAGGGCATGGGAGACCAGGATGGCGCGCCGGCCCTCATCGGCCGCCAGATCGCTGTAGGCGGGAAAGGCCTGGACCAGGGGTGTGTCCAGCGCGGGCACCTTGCCTTCGGCCAGGGCCATGCCGTAGAGCAGGCCGACGATGCTCTTGCTGACCGAGCGCACATCGTGCAGGGAGTCGGCGTTGAAGGTCACCTTGCCCAGCGGCTCGCCCCAGCGTTCGTCCTCGCCCTGGAAATAGCGCTCCAGCGCCAGCCGGCCGTGGCGCATCACGACGACGGCGTGCAGGTTCGCCAGTTCTCCGCTCTGCACGCCCTGGTCCAGGCGTTCGCCCAGGTCTTCGGCCAGGCCGGTGCCGGTGGAAGAGGCACCGCCCTGCCCCACGCTGGCACAGGCCGTGCAGCCCAGCGCCGCCAGGGCTGCGCCCGTCTGCAGCCATCTGCGCCTGTCGGTGCGAAAGCCGTTGTTTGTCATGTCCCTCTCCCTTAGTTACCTACTTACGTACTTACTGCTTGGGCGAAGACCCGCTGCCGCGCGGATGGATCAGCATGCGGTCGCCGCGTATTTCCACATCGAACTGGCGCAGGAAGTTCTGGCCCAGCAGCGCATCCCTGTCCGTGCTGCCGGTATAGCCCGTGCCCACGCGCAGGCCGCTCACCACCAGGGAGGCCACGCGCACCTGCTCGGCCACCACCATGCGGCCGTCGCGTTCGCCATTGGCGGTGCGAAAGCGCACGGGCTCGCCGCCGTCCAGGCCTGCTCGCTCGGCCAGCAGCTCGGTCACGCCGACCATGCTGGCTCCCGTGTCCACCAGGAACATGACAGGCTGCCCGTTGACGGCCCCTTCCACGCGGAAATGCCCGTCGCGGTCACGCGCAATGGCCACCGTGCCATCGGCCTGCACCTTGACGCCGGCCGGCTTCAGGTACATCTGCATGGCCCAGTACAGCACGCCCATGACCAGCAGCCAGAACAGCAGAAAACCCAGCATGCCGCGCCGGGCGACGGACTGGACGCTGGGCTCGGCGGCCGGGGCGGAGGCAGCGGACGGATCGGACGGATCGGACGGAGGCGGCGTGGATTTGAGGCGCATGGCAATGCAGACGGGATCGACGATGGCAGCACGGTGGCTGCACGGCGGCAGTCGCCCATTCTGCCTGCGGCCCTGCCCCGTCACGGGCAAGCCAATAGCCGCTACAGTGGGCGCCTTCATCACAGCCCGCTCCTGCCATGCCCACGACCGCGCAGCCGCCCTTTGTCCTTCACTACATCTTCGACCCGCTGTGCGGCTGGTGCTATGCCGCCGCGCCCCTGGTCAAGGCCGCGCGCAGCGTGCCCGGCGTCACCCTTCAGTGGCATGGCGGCGGCATGCTCACTGGCGCGCACACCCGCACCATCACGGCCGACTGGCGCGGCCACGTGATGCCGCACGACCAGCGCATTGCCGAGATGACGGGCCAGCCCTTCGGCACGGCCTACTTCGACGGCCTGCTCAACGACCTGGGCGCCGTGCTGGACTCCGAACCGCCCACCACGGCGCTGCTGGCCGCCGAGGAACTGGCGGGCCGGGGCCTGGACATGCTGGCGCGCCAGCAGCAGGCCCACTACGTGGAAGGCCGGCGCATCAGCGATCCGGCCGTGCTGCTGGAACTGGCCCGTGACCTGGGCCTGGACGTGGCGGCCTTCACCGACGCCTTCCAGCGCCTTTCGGGCGCCGCAACCCAGGCCCATATCGCCCAGTCGCGCGAATGGCTGGAACTGGCACAGGGCCAGGGTTTCCCGACCTTCGCGCTGGAGTTCGACCACCCCGAGGCCGAGCAGCCGGGCCAGCGCGCCATCCAGCGCATCGACATCGGTCCCTGGCTGGGAGATGCACAGGGCTGGGCAACGCAGCTGGGCGAGTGGGTGCAGCAGGTTGCGGCCATCACCGGCGGCGAACACGCGGCGCCCCAAGGCGAGGATTGCGGGCCCGATGGCTGTGCGCTGCCCAAGAGCTGATCCCTCAACGACCAGCAAAGAAAAAACCGCGCCCTGGCGCGGTTTTTTCATGGAGCGCGGGCGCCCGTCAATCCATCTTGGAGATCATCACCTCGCCAAAGCCGGAGCACGACACCTGGGTGGCGCCGTCCATCAGGCGGGCGAAGTCGTAGGTCACCTGCTTGCTCTGGATGGCCTTTTCCAGCGCGCTGATGACCAGGTCGGCCGCCTCGCGCCAGCCCATGTGGCGCAGCATCATCTCGGCCGAGAGGATTTCAGAGCCCGGGTTCACATAGTCCTTGCCCGCGTACTTGGGGGCCGTGCCGTGCGTGGCCTCGAAGCAGGCCACGGAGTCGGACATGTTGGCGCCGGGCGCAATGCCGATGCCGCCGACCTGGGCCGCCAGCGCGTCCGAGATGTAGTCGCCGTTGAGGTTGAGCGTGGCCACCACCGAGTACTCGGCCGGGCGCAGCAGGATCTGCTGCAGGAAGGCGTCGGCAATGGAGTCCTTGATGACGATGTCGCGGCCCGTGCGCGGGTTCTTGAACTTGAGCCAGGGTCCGCCGTCGATGGGCTGGGCGCCGAACTCGCGCGCGGCCAGCGCGTAGCCCCAGTCGCGGAAGCCCCCTTCGGTGAACTTCATGATGTTGCCCTTGTGGACCAGGGTCACGCTGGGCTTGTCATTGTCGATGGCGTACTGGATGGCCTTGCGCACCAGGCGCTCCGTGCCCTCGATGGACACGGGCTTGACGCCGATGCCCGAGGTCTCGGGGAAGCGGATCTTCTTGACGCCCATTTCCTTGACCAGGAAGTCGATGAGCTTCTTGGCGTTGTCGCTGCGCGCCTCGTACTCGATGCCCGCGTAGATGTCCTCGGAGTTCTCGCGGAAGATGACCATGTTGGTCTTCTCGGGCTCCTTCAGCGGCGAGGGCACGCCCTTGAAATACTGCACGGGGCGCAGGCAGACGTAGAGGTCCAGCTCCTGGCGCAGCGCCACGTTCAGCGAGCGGATGCCGCCGCCCACGGGCGTAGTCAGCGGGCCCTTGATGGAGACCACGTACTCGCGCAGGGCCTGCATGGTTTCCTCGGGCAGCCAGACATCGGGGCCGTAGATGCGCGTGGATTTCTCGCCCGCGAAGACCTCCATCCACTGGATCTTGCGCTTGCCGCCATAGGCCTTGGCCACGGCGGCATCCACCACCTTGATCATCACGGGCGTGATGTCCACGCCGGTGCCGTCGCCTTCAATGAAAGGAATGATGGGCTGGTCTGGCACGTTCAACGACATGTCGGCGTTGACAGTGATCTTCTGGCCCTCGGCCGGCACCTGGATGTGCTGGAAGCGGTTCATGGGGACGGGTCTCCGTTGGCTGGTGCACGAGGCAAGAGTGAATGCCCGGATCGGGCACGAATTTGGTGCAGAAAATTCTAACGACAATCGGGCCGCCCTCCTGTCAACGGCGATACAGTAAGCGCGTTGAGCATGTGCGGTGCATCAAGAATTTCGCACCGTTGTCTGATTCAACTTGGCTTCTACCGCTTTTCTAGGAAATGGCATATATGAAAAAACTCCTCGCTGTCCTGATCGCCGGTTCGTTTGCCGCAGGCGCCTTCGCACAGGCCGCCGCAGCACCCGAAGCGCCGATGTCGGCTCCCACGGCCGCTTCCGCAGCTGCTCCCGCTCACACAGCCAAGAAGGCCAAGGTCGCCAAGAGCGGCAAGCACTCCGGCAAGAAGCACGCCAAGCGCTCCACGAAGAAGGCACACAAGGCCGTGGCCTGATCGATGCCGCGGGATGCCAGCCGGCATCCCCTCAAAAAAAAGCCCGCAAGTCAGCAATGCACTGCGGGCTTTTTGCCGCCCGCCCGGCCATGATGGCCCGGCCAGGCCGATTTTTGCGTCCGGCCACGCGCCCCCTGCGACAGAATGTGCAAGATGACGAAGCCTTCGACACCCCTCCACACATCCCTTTCCCGCCGCGCGCTGCAGCGGTTGCTCATGGCCGCCTGCCTGGCTGGCGCCGCCGTATCGGCAGGCGCACAACCCCAGGGCAGCCCCCAGATGAATCTGCGCCGCGTGGAGTTGACGGCCGGGTTCCACCGCATCGATGCCCAGGTGGCCGCCTCGGACCGCGAGCGCGCCATCGGCCTGATGTTCCGCCAGGACATGCCCGCGCAGGAGGGCATGATCTTCGTCTTCGAGGTGCCCGCCGTGCAGTGCTTCTGGATGCGCAACACCTTGCTGCCGCTGACCGCCGCCTTCGTGGCCGATGACGGCACCATCGTGAACCTGGCCGACATGAAGCCCATGACCGAAGACTCGCACTGCTCGGCCAAGCCCGTGCGCTATGTGCTGGAGATGAACCAGGGCTGGTTCGCCAAGCGCGGCCTGAAGGCTGGCGTCAAGCTGGGCGGCAGTCTGTTCACACCGACGCCAGCCCCCAAGCCATAATCACGCCCCATGCAAGCGCTTCGCTCCTCGTTCTGGCTCACCCGGCTGATATTGGCCTGGTTTGCCGTGACGCTGGGCGTTGCCGTGGCCTCACCCCTGGTCCATCCCCAGGGATTCGAGCTGGTCTGCACGGCCAGCGGCGACGTCAAGCTGGTGGCGCTGGGCGACAGCGCAGCCCCAGGCATGGGCCACCACCAGCTCGACTGCCCCATGTGCCTGCCCGCCGGTGCACCGCCGCCGGCCCTGCCGGCGATGGCCGTGCCCCACCAGCAACCGCTGGCCCACGCGCTGCTGCCGCTGGTGGCGGCGCACATTGCCTCCGTCACACGTGCGCCGCTGCCGGCGCGCGGCCCTCCCTCGCTGACTGCCGTGTTCTCTTGAATCGCCGCCGGGCCTGCTGATGAGCGCCCGGCCCGCCTGTGCCGCGCCTGTGGCCCAGGACTGCGCCGCATGCGCGGTGCAAGACCCGGAGTCAGTTCGTGAATTCTTCCCCTTTCCCCGCGATGGCGGCGCCGGTGCGCGCATCCACGCACGCCTTTCGTCTCCATCCCCTGGCCACGGCGCTGTGCTGCGCGCTGGGCGCCGCATGGGCACCTGCCGCGCACGCGCAGGCCCTGGCCGAGGCGGCACTGCCCGCCGTCGAAGTCTCCGACCAGGCCACGGCCGACGCCAACGGCCTGCTGCCGCTGAACAAGACCGTGGGCACGGCCAGCCGCCTGGGCCTGACAGCGCGCGAGACACCGGCCTCGGTGCACATCGTGGACCGCGCCGCCATCGAGGCGCGCGGCGCCCAGGACACGCAGGAGATCCTGCGCTCCATTCCGGGCGTCACGGCCTACAGCCCGCCCGGCAACATCGGCATCAGCTACCGGGGCTTCGGCACGGGTTCGGTCAGCCAGCTGTTCAACGGCATCAACCTGCAGTACTCCATTGCGGCACGGCCCGTGGACAGCTGGATCTACGACCGGGTGGAGGCCATTGGCGGCGCCTCCGGCTTTCTCTACGGCGCAGGCGGCGTGGGCGGCACGCTGAACTACATCACCAAGCTGGCCCAGCGCGACAGCTTCACCGAAGGCCAGCTGCGCCTGGGCAGCTACGGGCTGAAAGAAGCCTCCGTCGGGCTGAACCGCCGCCTGGGCGATGCCACTGACAGCCAGGGCACCACCCATTACCTGCGCCTGGACCTCAACCACCGCGATGCCGGCAGCTGGGTGGGCGGCACGCAGTCGCGCTCCACGCAGCTGGCGGCCTCGCTGCTGTCCGACCTGGGTGGCGGCCTGACGCACACCCTGGCCTACGAAGCCCAGCATGAGCGCGTGGACCGCCCCTACTGGGGAACGCCGCTGCTCAACCCGCTGCGCGGCCAGGCGCGCATTGACGAGGCCACCCTCGGCAAGAACTACAACAGCGCCGACGGCCTGTACGCCCAGCGCGTGCAGTGGCTGCGCTCCATCACCGAATGGCGGGCCAGCGACCGGCTCAAGCTGAGCAACACCTTCTACGCCTATGGCGCGCTGCGCGACTACCGCAACGTGGAGACCTACCGCTTCACGCCCGACAACAGCGCGGTGGTGCGCTCGGCCGCGCTGCTGCAGCGCCATGACCAGCGCATGGTGGGCGACCGCATCGAAGGCAGCTACCTGGGCGAGCTGGCCGGCCGGCGCAGCGAATGGGCCTTTGGCCTGGACGTGAGCGTGAACCGGCAGACGCGCTTTCCGAACAGCCTGTCTGGCACGGTGAGCACGGTCAATCCCTACGATTTCACGACAGAGAACTTCTACGACATCCCAGGCATGGCGCCCGGATTCAGGCCTGACCGCGACAACAAGGTCACCACGACCGCCCTGTACCTGGAAAACCGCACGGCCCTCACTCCTGCCCTGCATCTGCTGACGGCGCTGCGCCATGAACGCATCGATGTGGACCTGACCAACCGGCGCGATGTAACGCCCGCGCTGCCCGCCAGCTACAGCCGCAGCTACAGCCCGACGACCGGGCGCGTGGGCTTGGTCTGGGATGCCACGCCCGAGGCCAATCTCTACGCGCAGTTCTCCACGGCGGCCGATCCGCCGTCGGGCATGCTGATGGGCGCCTCGTTTGCCGACGCCATCAACAACACCGGACTGACCACGGGCCGCCAGGTGGAGGCGGGCAGCAAGCTGTCGTTCTGGCAGGGCAAGGGAACGGCGGCGCTGGCGATCTATCACATCACGCGCCGCAACATCTCCACCCAGGACCCGCAGGACAGTACGCGCACGGTGCTGGTGGGCCAGCAGTCCTCGCGCGGGGTGGAGCTGTCCATGGGCCTGGCGCCCACGCCGCGCTGGTCGGTCCAGGGCAACTGGAGCCATGTGGACGCGCGCTATGACAACTACCAGCAAGGCGGCGTGTCCCTGGCCGGCAAGCGGCCCACGAATACGCCCGCCAGCGTGCTCAACCTCTGGACCAGCTACCGCATCACGCCGGCCCTGGAGGTCAACGCCGGGCTGCGCCGCGTGGGCGGTATCTATGCCGATGCGGCCAATACCCTGTCCTGGCCCGCCTACACGCTGCTGGACCTGGGCCTGAGCTACCGCATCGACCCGCGCATGACCGTGGTTGCACGGCTGCGCAATGCCACCGATCGTGTCTATGCCGCCAGCCTGACCAGCACCATGGCCTACCTGGGGGCGCCGCGCACGGCCGATATCACGCTGCGCGTGGCGTTCTGAGCGAGGGCCGCGCCATGCGCCTTCACCTCAAACGCTGGCTGTTCCTGCTGCACCGCTGGCTGGGCATTGCCGTGTGCCTGTTCTTTGCGCTGTGGTTTGTCTCGGGCATGGTGATGATGTACGTGGGCTACCCCAAGCTCACCGAGGCCGAGCGGCTGCGCCAACTGCCTCCGCTCGATGGCAACGCCGCCCTGCTCGCGCCCACCGAGGCGCTGCGCGCGGCCGGCATCGACGGCCCGCTCAAGGATCTGCGCCTGCATGCCGGCAGCGCCGGCCGTGCCAGCTATCTGGTCACGCCCGAGGGGCGGCGCCAGCCCGTGGCCATTGATGCGGCCAGCGGCCAGGTGCTGCCCGCCACCAGCGAGGCGAAGGCCCTGGCCAGTGCCCGCGCCTTCGCGGGGGACGGCACGGGCCTGCACTACCTGGGCACGGTGGATGAGGATGCCTTCAGCCACTCGCGCGCGCTGGACATCCACCGCCCCCTGCACCGCGTGCAGATGGACGATGTCCAGGGCACGCTGCTCTACATCTCCGGCCGCACGGCCGAGGTGGTGCGCGATGCCACGCGCACCGAGCGCGGCTGGAACTACCTGGGCGCCTGGCTGCACTGGCTGTACATGTTCCGGGGCAATGCCTTTGACGGCGCCTGGGCCGACATCGTCAACGTGCTGTCGCTGGTCGGCATTGCCGTGGCCATCACCGGCACCGTGGTCGGGGTGATGCGCTGGCGGTTCAGGCGGCCCTACCGCAGCGGCCGGCGCACGCCCTACCCGGGCCGCGCCATGCGCTGGCACCATATGGCGGGCCTGCTGTTCGCGCTGACCACGCTGGCCTGGATCTTCAGCGGCCTGATGTCCATGAACCCCTGGCGCCTGTTCGACACGGGCACGCCACCACTGCACATGGCCCGGTGGCAGCAGGGCCCGCTGCGCCTGACCGGGGACGACGCCACGCCGCAGTCGCTGATTGCCGCAGCGGGCGGCCCCGTGCGCGAACTGCGCTGGCTGCGCACCGTAGGCCGCACCGAGGTGCTGGCCCAGCCCGCAGCCGGCACGCCCCTGGTGCTGGACAGCGCCAGCGCCGCGCCCGTGGCCCATTCGCGCGAGGCCCTGCTGAACCGCGCGGCCGTGCTGATCGACGCCCCCGTGCTGCGCAGCGAATGGCTGACCGCGCACGACCTGTACTGGTATGAGCGCGCCGAGCACACCATGATGGGCGGCCATGACAAGCCCCTGCCTGTGTTGCGCGTGGTGTATGGCGATGCTGCGGCCAGCTGGGTGCACATCGACCCGCACACGGGCCAGGTGCTGGGCCGGCTGGACGGCACCCAGCGCCTCAAGCGCTGGCTGTTCGCCATGCTGCACAGCTGGGACTGGCTGCCGCTGCTGCAGCGCCGGCCGCTATGGGATGGGCTGCTGCTGGCCTTCAGCCTGGGCGGCCTGCTGATGAGCGCCACGGGCGTGCTCATAGGCGTGCGCAGGCTGCGCCGCAAGCGCAGCCATCGCGCACAGGCCACTGCTTGCCTGGAGGCGCAGTCACATGGTTAGCCGCCATACTGTATGCTTGCCACATGCAACTCGAACAGAAATACCAGGCCCTGCTGGCCGAGGCCGAGCGCCGCAAGCTGGACGACGTGGACAGCATGCGGCTGTGCTTCCAGACCCTGTCGCTGGCTGCGCGCATCGACCGTGACTGCGCCGCGCTGCTGGCGCCCCATGGCCTGTCCGAAGGGCGCTTCGTGCTGCTGTTCCTGCTGGAATCCGCCAGCGAAGGGCTGGCGCCCAACCACCTGGCCGAGCAGGCCGGCATCACCCGCGCCACCGTGACCGGCCTGCTGGACGGCCTGGAACGCGAGGCCCTGGCCGAGCGCCTGCCCGACCCGGCCGACCGCCGCGCGCTGCGCGTGCAGCTCACCGCCAAGGGCCGCCAGCTGGCGCGCAAGCTGTTTGCCCGGCACAGCCAATGGATCGCAGGCCTGTTTTCCAACCTGTCACCCGCCGAACGCGGCCAGTTGGGAAAGCTGCTGGCCAAGGCCGCCGCAGGCGTGGAGGCCAGCGCATGACGGCGCCCACCCCCCGGCGCAAGGGCGCCAACCGCAAGGTCGATATCACTCCCGAACTGCTGCAGGCCCTGTCCCTGGGCGAGATCGAGACCGCCACGCTGACCGAAAGCCTGGCCGTGGACCAGGCCCGGCTGCTGCAGGCCGTCTTTCCCGACGCGTGGCCGCAACTGGAGGACACGGCGCAGGCGCTGGGCCAGCTTGGCATTCTCAAACGCATGGAGTGCATTGGCGGCCTGCTGTGGCAGGCGCTGGGCCAGGCCGGCTGGCAGCGCTGCCTCACGCACCGCTCTGACACGGTGCGCGGCTGGGCCTGCTTCATGGCCGGTGCGCAGCCGGGCCTGACCCTGAGCCAGCGCCTGGAACTGCTGCAGCCGCTGGCCGATGACTCGCATTTCGGCGTGCGCGAATGGTCGTGGATGGGCGTGCGCCCGCATCTAGCCAGCGATCTGCCGCAGGCTGTGGCCGAGTTGTCCCGGTGGACAAGGCGGCCCTCCGACCGCCTGCGCCGCTTCGCCAGCGAGGCCCTGCGGCCGCGCGGCGTCTGGTGCAGCCATATCGCGGCGCTCAAGCAGCAGCCGGAGATCGCCTTGCCCCTTTTGCAGCGGCTGCGCGCCGATGCCTCGCCCTATGTGCAGGACTCGGTGGCCAACTGGCTCAACGACGCGGCCAAGAGCCGGCCCGACTGGGTGCGCGCCCTGTGCGCGCAATGGCTCGAGGAATCGCCCGTGCCCGCCACGCGCCGCATCTGCGAGCGTGCGCAGCGCAGCCTCAAGGAGAGCTAGCCTCCTGCCGGCCCGCCAGCCGTTCGCAGTCGGGCTTGATGCAGCGCCCGTAAAGGATGTGGGAGTGCTCCACGATGGCAAAGCCATGCGAGCGCGCCAGCAGCTTCTGGCGCTGCTCGATCACCGCATCGTGGAACTCCTGCACCAGGCCGCAGCGCGTGCAGATCAGGTGGTCATGGTGCTCGCCGTCGTCGAGTTCATAGACCGCCTTGCCCGCCGCAAAGCGCTGCTGGCGCAGCATGCCGGCCTGCTCCAGCTGCGCCAGCACGCGGTAGATCGTGGCCAGGCTGGTGCCTCGGCCCTGGTCATGCAGCTGGCGGTAGACCTCCTCCGCCGCCAGATGCCGCTGGTCCCCGTGGCGAAAGATGTCCAGTACCCACAGTCGCGCCAGCGTGGCCTTCAGCCCCAGGTTCTTGAGGTCAGCGGAATCGGACATGCAGCCCTTTCTTGTCTCAGTGATTCACGCCACTGCGCGCTACCAACCGTCCACGGTCCACGAGACTGGCGCACCCCAGCCCAGGGACACCGAGGAAGGGCAGCCCCGCACCGAGGGTGTCGTCCCCCTCCCGCGCAGCGAGAGAGGGGGAAGCGGCGTAGCCGCTCAGGGGGTGCTTTGTTCTAGAACTCATTGTGGATGGCCTTGTAGCCGCGCACCAATTCGTTGTTGGTGCGGACCACGTCCTCGGAGAAATCGCTGGCGTCGGCGGGCACCTGGGCCAGCGTGGACAGGTCGGTCTCCGGGCCTATGCGCGCAGTGGACGGCACATAAAAGCCCGGCGGCAAGTGGCATCCATCGACCACGGCGTTGTAGCGCACCACGCAGCCGTCATCGACCACGCAGTTGAACAGCACGCTGTTGAAGCCGATGAACACGCCATTGCCCACGGTGCAGGGCCCGTGGACGATGGCGCGATGGGCGATCGAGGTGTGCTGCCCCACGCTGACGCGCGCGCCGGACTTGGAGTGGATCACCACCCCGTCCTGGATGTTGGAGTGCGCACCGATCACGATGGGGTCGATGTGGCCGTCCGCATCCATCTCGTCGGCACGGATCACCGCATAGGGGCCGATGAAGACGTTCTCCTCCACGACCACCAGTCCGCACAGGATGGCCGTGGGGTCCACGAAGGCGCTGGCATGGATGCGCGGCAGGTCGCCGCGCGGGTTCTTGCGGATCATCCCTTGCGCCTGTTCTTTGCGCCGCCCTGGCGGGCCTTGAAGCGCGGGTTGCTCTTGCAGATGACGTAGATGCGGCCGCGCCGGCGCACCACCTGGCAGTCTCGATGGCGCAGCTTGGCTTCCTTGAGGGACGAGAGAACTTGCATGGAAAACTCCTTGGGTTGAAGAGAAACGGGTGCCGGCTCGCCGGTCATGCCCAGGCCACGGCATCGTGCGGATGCAGGCTCTCCATGTGGCGCACATGCACGCGCGGCCGGGCGTAGATGCCTTCCAGCGCGGCCTGTATGCGGCGCGCCGCATCCTCGACAAACATCAGGTTGCGGCCGTTGAGCGCGGCAAAGGCCTGCTCGTCGGCGCGCTTGACCGCGGTCTGCACGGGCGTGCCCAGCGCCTGCTCCACGCGGGCGATCAGGGGCAGGATGCCGAGGTCCGGCCCATCACAGGCCAGGTCCACGCTGACCTGGGCCTTGCTGCGCTGGCTGTGTGCCGTGGCCAGCGTGCCATGCCGGCGCAGCCAGGAGGCCACCTGGTCCGGCTCCACCAGTGGCTCGCCCGCAAAGGCCTGCAAAAAGCCATGCTCCAGCAACTGGCGCGACAGTGCCGCCGAGCAGGGGCAGGTCGAGGAATAGCCCACGCCCACCTGCAGCCGCAGCTGGAACACGCCCTGCGCCAGCGTGGCGTCCAGGCGCACGGGATAGGACTTCCAGCCCGACAGATCGTGGGTGACCAGGGCGGGCCGCTGGGCCAGCAGGTCCAGCGACAGGCGCAGGCGGGCGCTGCGGCTTTGGCAGTCGAGGTGGCTGTCGATCATGGCCTGCAGCGCATGGCGCAGCGCCAGGGCAGACAGCGCGGATTCCTCGGCCAGGCTGTCCAGTTGCCGGTACAGCCGGGACATGTGTATGCCCTTGACATGGGCCGCAGGAAGATCGACCTGCACATCGGCACGCGCATGCAGCTCGCGCCAGTAGCCGGGCTCGGCCACGGTCACGGGCAGGTCTATGCCCTGCATGCCCACCCATTGCAGCGGGCTGAGGCTGGGAGCGGGATCGGTCAGGGAAACATCGGGAAGAGGTGCGGGCATTCGGGACTCCAGTGGCCACGCCGACCCAGGCCGGCGCGGTATTCGTTCAATTCCAGTCGGGAAACGGGTTGTCCCATTGCGCCCAGGCCTGCGGGCCCAGGGCCATTTCTGCATCGGTCAGCAGGCACTCGTCCAGGCGCGCGCGCAGCGCGTCCTCGTCCATGCCCATGCCGATCAGCACCAGTTCCTGGCGCGCGTCGCCCACGCCATCGACCCATTTGTCCAGGATGCGCTCCACGCTTTCGGGGTCGCGCGGCCAGCGCTCGGCCTCCACGGCGGCCCACCAGTGGCCGGCCGGCCCATGGCGGGCCACGGCGCCGGCCTGCGACCAGGAACCGGCCATAGCCGGATGGCTGGCCAGCCAGAAAAATCCCTTGGAGCGCACCACTCCCGGCCATTCGCTTTGCACCAGGCCGAAGAAGCGCCGGGGATGAAAGGGGCGACGGGCGCGGTAGACAAAGCTGGCAACGCCATAGGCCTCCGTCTCGGGCTGGTGCGTGCCACGCAACTGCTGCAGCCAGCCCGGCGCCCTGGAGGCCTCCTCGAAATCGAACAGCCCGGTATCGAGCACGCGATCCAGCGGCAACTGGCCGAAGGAGGCGATCTCCAGCCTGGCACGCGGGTTGAGCCCGCGCAGGATGGCCATCAGCCGCGTGCAGTCCTCCTCGGTGACCAGGTCGATCTTGTTGAGCACGATCACATCGCAGAACTCCACCTGCTCGATCAGCAGATCGACCACGGTGCGGCGGTCCTCCTCGCCCAGCGATTCACCGCGCGAGCGCAGGCTGTCACGCGAGCCATAGTCGTGCAGGAAGTTGAAAGCATCGACCACGGTCACCATGGTGTCCAGCCGCGCCACATCGCCCAGGCTGCGTCCGTCCTCGCCCGCGAAGGTGAAGGTCTCGGCCACCGGCAGCGGCTCGGAGATGCCCGTGGACTCGATGACCAGCTGGTCGAAGCGGCCCTCGCCCGCCAGCCGCGCCACCTCCAGCAGCAGGTCCTCGCGCAGCGTGCAGCAGATGCAGCCGTTGCTCATCTCCACCAGCTTTTCGTCGGTGCGCGACAGGCCGGCGCCGCCATCGCGCACCAGGGCCGCGTCGATGTTGACCTCGGACATGTCATTGACGATGACGGCCACGCGCCGCCCTTCGCGGTTGTGCAGGATGTGGTTGAGCAAGGTGGTCTTGCCCGCGCCCAGAAAACCCGACAGCACGGTTACAGGCAATCGGGCATGCGGCGGCTGAACCGGCGCTACGGTATGCATCATGGAATCTCTCGAACAGGGACAGGGATCGCGCGGCGGGCACTGCAGCCGCATGCGCAGGGAGGGGTCTCAGGCGGGGAGCGCGGTGCAGGCGGAGCACTTGCCATGCAGCTCGATGTTCGAATGGGCCAGCGCAAAGGCATTGCCATGCGCCCAGCTGCCCAGGCAGCGGTTGAGCGCGTCGTCCACGAACTCATCGACCTGGCCGCAGCTGTCGCAGATCGCAAAGGCCGAGAAATCATGGCTGCCCTCGTCCGGATGCGAGCAGCAGACATAGGCATTCAGCGACTCCAGGCGATGGACCACGCCCTGCTCGGCCAGCTTGTCCAGCGCGCGGTAGACCTGGGTAGGGGCCGTCAAACCGTGGTCCCGCAACTGGTCGAGCAGCGCGTAGGCCGTCAGCGGCGCGCCGGCCTGGCGCAGCGTGTCGAGCACGCGTTGTTGCTTGGTGGTCAGGGAGTGGGACATGGTGGTTTCCTGGTCAAAAAGGGCGGGCAGCGACCTTGCCCTGCATCAAAACAGTTACGTTATAACATAACAAAATTAGCGGCCACGCACTGTTTTACAATTAAAAAGAATATTAAGTTGCGCTTAAATACACAACAGGATATAGTCAGCTCCGTTGTTGAGGCCAAGCGCTTAAGCCGCCCACTTCCCTTCCCTGCACAACGGCTGTCCGCCGCTCCCCCGCAGGATGTCTCTTGCGACCTTTGTCGCACAGTTGGTCTGTAGAGCTGCAGCCAACCGAGTTCCCAGATGCTCACGCAGGCCTGTTCAAGGCTGCGAACCTGACTGAACCACATTTCAAACACCGGCATTCCCATGGGCAAGTACGTCGTCTCGCCCTCGACACACCCGACCGACTGCGGCCGCTTCCGCGCCTCCTTCGCGGTCCATCGCTCCCAAGGCAACGGCAGCTACTGCCGCGTATTCCGTTTCGACAAGGCGTTCGCCTCCCGCGAAGCAGCACGGCTGTTTGCTGTCACCCAGGGCTGGCTCCAGACCTGCATGCAGCACCCGCCTGCCTGCTGACGGCCTGCCTGCCCGGCTGCCTGTCGCCTTCCCACCCATTCACCGCCGCGGATTGCACAGTCCGCCGCATGCATGCCAACGGTGCGCCCTTTTGCGCACATCCAATCGAAGAGGTTTTCCTATGACCACCAAAATCTACGTGGGCAATCTGCCCTACTCCGTGACCGACTCCAGCCTGGAAAGCAACTTTGCCGAGTTCGGCAACGTGGCCTCCGCCAAGGTCATGATGGACCGCGAAACCGGCCGCTCCAAGGGCTTCGGCTTTGTGGAAATGGCTTCTGCCGAAGTCGCCCAGGCCGCCATCACCGGCCTGCACGGCATGTCCGTGGACGGACGCTCGATCGTCGTGAACCTGGCCCGTCCCCGTGAAGAAGGCCGCAGCTCCGGTGGTTACAGCCCGCAGGGTTACGCCGGCAAGCGTGCGGACGTCGGCTACGGCAATGGCGGCCACGGCGGCGGTCGCTACTGATCACGGCGCAGCTTCCAAAAACCGGCTCTCTGGGCCGGTTTTTTTTCGCCTGCGGTTTTCTTTCCTGCCGTTGCAGGCATGAAAAAACCGGCCGCCCTTGCGGGTCGGCCGGTCATGGCTGAAGCATGCCGGGGCCTGGCCCCGGCACAGTGGCTTACAGCAGCGCGTCGATGGCTGCGTTGAACGTGGCGCTGGGGCGCATCACGGCATCCATCTTGGCCACGTCGGGCATGTAGTAGCCACCGATGTCCACGGCCTTGCCCTGCACGGCGCGCAGCTCTTCGATGATCTTGGACTCGTTGTCGGCCAGTTGCTTGGCCAGCGAAGCGAACTTGGAGGCCAGTTCGGCATCTTCCGTCTGCGCCGCCAGGGCCTGTGCCCAGTACAGGGCGATGTAGAACTGGCTGCCACGGTTGTCCAGCTCGCCGGTGCGGCGCGAAGGCGACTTGTCTTCGTCCAGCAGCTTGCCCGTGGCTTCATCCAGGGTCTTGGCCAGCAACTTGGCGCGGGCGTTGTCGTTCTTGATGCCCAGGTCTTCCAGCGACACGGCCAGTGCCAGGAACTCGCCCAGCGAATCCCAGCGCAGGTGGTTTTCTTCCACCAGCTGCTGCACGTGCTTGGGAGCCGAGCCGCCAGCACCCGTTTCGTACATGCCGCCACCGGCCATCAGGGGCACGATGGACAGCATCTTGGCCGAGGTGCCCAGTTCCATGATGGGGAACAGGTCGGTCAGGTAGTCGCGCAGGATGTTGCCGGTCACCGAGATGGTGTCCAGGCCGCGGGCCACGCGCTCCAGCGTGTAGCGCATGGCGCGGACCTGAGACAGGATGTGGATTTCCAGGCCCGTGGTGTCGTAGTCCTTGAGGTAGGTGTTGACCTTCTTGATCAGCTCGGCCTCGTGCGGACGATAGGGGTCCAGCCAGAACACGGCAGGCATGCCGGAGTTGCGGGCACGCGTGACGGCCAGCTTGACCCAGTCGCGGATGGGAGCGTCCTTGACCTGGCACATGCGCCAGATGTCGCCCTGCTCCACGTTCTGGCTCATCAGCACTTCGCCGGTGGCCAGATCGACGATGTTGGCAACGCCGTCTTCCTCGATCTCGAAGGTCTTGTCGTGCGAGCCGTACTCTTCGGCCTTTTGCGCCATCAGGCCCACGTTGGGCACGGTGCCCATGGTCTTGGGGTCGAAGTTGCCGTGCCACTTGCAGAAGTTGATCATCTCCTGGTAGATGCGGGCAAAGGTGGACTCAGGCATCACGGCCTTGCAGTCGTAGGGCTTGCCGTCGGCGCCCCACATCTTGCCGCCCTGGCGGATCATGGCGGGCATGGACGCATCAACGATCACGTCGTTGGGCGAGTGGAAGTTGGTGATGCCCTTGGCCGAGTCCACCATGGCCAGCGCGGGACGGTGTTCCTGGCAGGCGTGCAGGTCACGGATGATCTCTTCGCGCAGCGAGGCGGGCAGCGTCTCGATCTTCTCGTACAGCGTGGACATGCCGTTGTTGACGTTCACGCCCAGCTCGTCGAACAGCTTGCCGTGCTTCTCGAAGGCTTCCTTGTAGTAGATCCTCACGCAGTGGCCGAACACGATGGGGTGCGAGACCTTCATCATCGTGGCCTTGACGTGCAGCGAAAACAGGATGCCGGCGTCGCGGCAGTCGTCCAGCTCCTTTTCATAGAAGTCGCACAGCGCCTTCTTGCTCATGAACATGGAGTCGATGATCTCGCCAGCCTTCAGTGCCACCTTGGACTTGAGCACCACGGTCTTGCCGCTCTTGGTGGTCAGCTCCATCTTGACGTCGCGTGCGGCATCCAGCGTGATCGACTTTTCGCCGTGGTAGAAGTCGCCGTGCTCCATGTGCGAGACATGGGTTTGCGACCACTGCTTCCACTCGCCCATGGAGTGGGGGTGCTTCTTGGCGTAGTTCTTGACGGCGGCAGGAGCGCGGCGGTCGGAGTTGCCCTCGCGCAGCACGGGGTTCACGGCCGAGCCCAGGCACTTGCCGTAGCGTGCCTTGATGTCCTTTTCCTGGTCGTTGGTCGGATTCTCGGGGTAGTCGGGCAGTGCGTAGCCCTTGCCCTGCAGCTCCTTGATGGCAGCCGTCAGCTGGGCCACCGAGGCGCTGATGTTGGGCAGCTTGATGATGTTGACATCGGGCTCCAGCGTCTTCTTGCCGAGCTCGGACAAGGTGTGGGCCACGCGCTGGTCTTCGGCCAGGAATTCGGAGAACTCACCCAGGATGCGGTGGGCCACGGAGATGTCGGCGGTCTCGACATTCACGCCGACGGGTGCGGCAAAGGCGCGCACCACAGGCAGGAAGGCACTGGTGGCAAGGCGCGGAGCCTCATCGGTCAGGGTGTAGATGATGGTGGGTTGCTGCGTGCTCATCTCTTGTCTCAGGTAGTGAAAAGGTAGGGGTCGCGCCGTAGGCCGTCGAACCGGGCATCCGCTAGGGGAAACGGGACCGGTGCAGCCTGAGGCAGTAGGACCGTCACGCAATGCCCCGTCGCGCCAGCATGCTGCCCCGGCGTTTTCTGCAATGCGATCCCACAATACAAAATTCTAAGCGGAACCCGCCATATTTTTTAAGTCTTGTAGAAGACTTAGGGTTTTACAGCGGCATTCGGGACCTGTTTTCACAGGGAAACGGCTTGCAGCCCCCGCGTTTTCTACCATGCAAAAAATGCTGTAGCGTGACGGACACGCAAGCGGAGCAGACCCCCGGGTCAAACCCAGAGCCGATACATCCAGAACGATTCATCGTGCTCGAAGCGCCGCGCAAACTCCCCCGGCGGAAACCCCGTGATCTGGCGCACGGCGCGGCACATATGGGCCTGGTCGGAGAAGCCCTCGTCCAGCGCCAGCGCGGCCCAGTCCAGTGCCTGTCCCTGTTCATGGTGGCGCCGCGCCGCATGGAACAGGCTTTCCGTGCGCACCATGCCCTGCCACTGCCGCAAGGAGCGGCCGCTGAACTGCTTGATGCGCCGCTCCACCTGGCGCGCGCCCAGCGTTCTTTGCCATTGCAGCGCCTGCATCCCCAGCCAGGCCACCCAGTGGCGCCCATGCTCGCGCAATGAGGGCAGCACCTGCAGGGCGCTCCCCCGGACCTCGCGCCAGCGCGGCGCCAGGTGGCGCTGCAACGCGTCCAGGGTGCCAGCATCGTCCTGCGCATCCAGCAGGGCCTGGCACAGCGCGGACCAGGACGGCCCCAGCACCCCGGCTGCCGCGACAAAGCCATCCTGCGCCTGCAGCACACCGGGGCCGAACAGCTGCAGCGCGGCATCCAGGTGCAGGCAGACCATGCCGCCACGGCCCGGCCCGCTGGCCCAGCTGACCGTGGGCGCGGTCTGGCTGCCCGAAAGCATGACGGATGCCTCAAAGGGCTCGCAGCCCTGCACGACCACCACGCCTGCAGCCATGTCCTGGTACCAGGACAGGCAGACCATGGGGGTGGCGGGAAAATGCGACAGCCGCTGCGCATCGTCCAGGGCCACGCCCCGCGTATCGCGGCAGACGACGGCCACCACCGCACCATGCAGCCCTGCCGGCGCGGGATACAGCATGGAGTGCGGCTGCCGCCCCTGGCCTGCCCAGCGCGCGGCCCTGGCATGCAGGGGCGGACAGGCAGCAAAGGCACTGGGCGTACAGGCTTCGATTGCGGCTTCGGGCATCACGACGGCATCCATGGAGGCGCAGTGTAGGCCTTGCCGCCCGCCGATCCCGTGACGCTTTCGTTCAAGACCACGGGCGGCGTGACCAGCGAGCATGGGAACATGAACCGCCCGAATCCCACGCAAGATGCCTGCACACCGGCGCCGTCGAATGCGGCCTCCTGCCCCTTTGCCACGCAAGCGCCGCAATCCGCGCAACCGGCGCAACCCGAGCAGACGGCCTCCACAGCCTGGCCACCCGGCCCGGCAGCGGGGCTCACGGGCTGGGGCCTGCTGCGCCGCATGTCGCGCGACCTGCTGGGTACGCTGGCGCAATGGCGCGGCGAGCACGGCGATGCCATCCATCTGCGCATCTGGCCAGAGCACCAGGTCGTCGTCACGGATCCCGAACTGGTGCGCGAACTGCTGGTGGGCCAGCACGATGCGCTGGTGCGCTGGGAGCACGGCATCTCGGTCTTTGCCCAACTGCACGGCCACAGCGTGCTGGTCAGCGAAGGCCAGCCCTGGCGCAGCAAGCGGCAGGCCCTGTTGCCGGCCTTCTCCCCCAAGGCCGTGCAGGCCCAGATACCGGCCCTGGCCGCAGCCGCACAGGCCGCGCTCCAGGCCTGGCCGCAGCAGTCCGAGGACTTTCCGATGGAACAGGCGCTGACCGCCCTGGCCATGGATGTGATCATGCGGCTGATGTTCTCCGGCGCCATCGGCGAGGATGCGCGCTCCGCGGAGCAGGCCATCCGCGAAGTCAGCCATGCCGCCAACAGCGAGTTCTACTGGCCCCTGCGCTGGCCCGATGCCATGCCATGGAAGCGCCGCAAGCGCCGGGCGCTGGCCTGGCTGCGCGGCTTCATCGACCGGCAGGTCGGGCTCCGGCTGGCGCAGGCCGATGCAGACTGGCCCGAGGATCTGCTCAGCCGCCTGCTGCGCCTGCACCGGGGCGACGCCCAGGCCTGGACACTGCAGGCCGTGCGCGATGAGTGCATGACGGCCTTTCTGGCAGGTCACGAAACCGTGGCCAGCAGCCTGACCTGGTGGTCCTGGTGCATGGCCACCCATCCCGAGGCGCAGCAGCAGGTGGCTGACGAGATCCATGCACAGCTGCAGGGCCGCACGCCCACGGCGCAGGACCTGCCCGCGCTGCGCCAGTTGGGCTGGAGCCTTCAGGAAGCCATGCGCCTGTACCCGGCCGCGCCGGTGCTCATCAGCCGGCGTTGCACACGGCCTGTGCAGCTGGGTCCGTGGCGCCTGCCCGCGCGAACCCTGTTCATGATTGCGCCCGGCCTCATGCAACGCGATGCGCGCTGGTTCCCGCAACCCGATGCCTTTCAGCCGCAGCGTTTCGCCGATGCCGACAAGGACGGAGCCCCTGCCGCGCCGCGCGGCAGCTGGATGCCCTTTGGCACCGGCCCGCGCGTATGCCTGGGCCAGCACCTGGCCAGCACGGAGATGACAATAGTGGCGGCCATGGTGCTGCAGCGCCTTCGGCTGAGCGTGCCCGAAGGTGCCGGCGCGCCCCGCCCTGTGCTGCAGGTCACGCTGCGGCCATCCACGCCCTTGAGACTGCGGCTGCAGTCGCGCAGCGGCGCACAGGCCGGGTAAACGTGGCGATATATTGCGCCAAATCATCTACAAAGCACGCCAATTACGCCAAATTGTCACCCATCCGCATTTATTCTGTCTTTTTGACTAGAACCACTGGACTGGAGACGATTTGAGTACCCTGGCAATCGTGATTTCACTGGCGGGACTGATGTTCCTGGCCTACCGAGGCATCTCCGTGCTGCTGCTGGCCCCCCTGATGGCCGCCGTGGCCGTGCTGCTGTCCGGCGACCTGGGCCACATGCTGCCGCTGTACACCAGCACCTTCATGGGCGCTCTGGGCAACTACATGCTGCAGTTCTTCCCGGTGTTCCTGCTGGGCGCGCTGTTCGGCCAGTTGATGGCGGACTCGGGCGCAGCCACCGCGATATCGCACTGGATCATGCGCGTGCTGGGCGAGAAGCACGCCATCCTCACGGTGGTTCTGGCCTGCGCCGTGCTCACCTATGGCGGCGTGTCGCTGTTCGTGGTGGCCTTTGCCATCTATCCGATTGCCAAGTCGCTGTTCCGCGCAGCCCATGTGCCCAAGCGGCTGATACCGCCCACCATCGCGCTGGGCTCGTTCACCTTCACCATGACGGCGCTGCCGGGCACGCCGTCCATCCAGAACGCCATTCCCATTCCCTACTACGGCACCAATGTGTTCGCGGCGCCAGGCCTGGGCATCATCGGCGGCATGACCATGCTGGCCCTGGGCCTGTGGTGGCTGCAGTCGCGCGCGGCCAAGGCGCGCGTGGCCGGCGAAGGCTACGGCGACCATGACGATGCCGTCGAGCAGGGCCTGCATGAAGAAAGCGATCCCGCCCTGCACAGCCGCCGGGACCTGCCGCTGCTGCTGGCCCTGCTGCCGCTGGTGCTGGTGATCGCGGTCAACGCGCTGCTGACCTACGGTGTGTTCCCGCAGATGGATTTCGGCTTTCTGAAGGAACGCTTTCCTGCCGTGGACCCGGCCAAGCAGACGGGCCTGTGGGCGCTGATCATGGCCCTGGCCGTGGCCTGCGCCGCACTGGTGCTGCTGGGCCTGGGCCGCTGGCGCAATCTCAAGGAGTCGGTGAACAAGGGCGTGCTGGGCTCCATGCTGCCCATCTTCAACACCGCCTCGGAAGTGGGCTACGGCGCGGTCATCGCGGGGCTGGCGGGCTTTGCCATCATCCGCGAGGCCGTGCTCAACGTCGCACCCCACAACCCGCTGATCTCCGAGGCCGTGGCCATGAACGTGCTGGCGGGCATCACGGGGTCGTCGTCGGGCGGCCTGTCGATTGCCCTGTCCACGCTGGGCAAGGACTACCTGGCCATGGCCGCCCAGCTGGGCATCAGCCCGGAGCTGCTGCACCGCGTGGCGGTGATGGCGGCCGGCTGCTTCGACACCCTGCCGCACAGCGGCGCCATCATCACGCTGCTGTCCATCTGCGGCCTCACGCACCGCCAGTCGTACGGCAACATCGCCATCATGACCATTGGCGCGCCCCTGCTGGCCCTGGTGCTGGTGATCACGCTCGGCACCATGTTCGGGTCCTTCTGAGGGACCAGGGCGCAGAGCGCGCGCGGGAAATACCACGGCATCGCGCCCGCCACAACCGGCATATGACGTATATGCGCGGGGCGGGTGCATGGCAACAATGCATTCACGGCGATAAGGCATCGCCCCGATTCATTCCCGCATCACCGACAAGACGACATCCGCTGCCAAAGCTGCCAGCGCCGATGTCGGGCAACAAGGCCCGAACCGCTCCCTGACCCGGAGCGGTTCGGGCCTTTTTTTGTTGGCCGGGAATCGAGGGGGCTGCGATGCCGCGCGCCGCCCCCTCAACCCCTTCAGGAGCAGCAGCATGAGACACGGAGATATTTCCAGCAGCAACGATTGCGTCGGCGTGGCGGTGGTCAACTACAAGATGCCGCGCCTGCACACCAAGGCCGAGGTGCTGGACAACTGCCGCAAGATCGCGGACATGCTGGTGGGCATGAAGCGCGGCCTGCCGGGCATGGACCTGGTGATCTTCCCCGAGTACTCCACGCACGGCATCATGTACGACGCCAAGGAGATGTACGACACGGCCAGCGCCATCCCGGGCGAAGAGACAGAAATCTTCGCCGACGCCTGCCGCAGGGCCAACGTCTGGGGCGTGTTCTCGCTGACGGGCGAGCGCCATGAGGAGCATCCCAACAAGGCGCCGTACAACACCCTGATCCTCATGAACAACCAGGGCGAGATCGTGCAGAAGTACCGCAAGATCATGCCCTGGGTGCCCATCGAGGGCTGGTACCCGGGCGACTGCACCTATGTGAGCGAAGGCCCCAAGGGCCTGAAGATCAGCCTCATCATCTGCGACGACGGCAACTACCCCGAGATCTGGCGCGACTGCGCCATGCGCGGCGCCGAGCTCGTCGTGCGCTGCCAGGGCTACATGTACCCGGCCAAGGAGCAGCAGATCATGGTCTCCAAGGCCATGGCCTTCATGAACAACTGCTACGTGGCCGTGGCCAATGCGGCGGGCTTCGACGGCGTGTACTCGTACTTCGGGCACTCGGCCATCATCGGCTTCGACGGCCGCACCCTGGGCGAGACCGGCGAGGAGGAAATGGGCATCCAGTACGCCGAGTTGTCCAAGCACCTGATCCGCGATGCGCGCAAGAACGGCCAGTCGCAGAACCATCTGTTCAAGCTGGTGCACCGCGGCTACACCGGCACCATCAACTCCGGCGACGGGGACAAGGGCGTGGCCGCCTGCCCCTACAACTTCTACAGCCAGTGGGTGAACGATCCCGAGGGCACGCGCGAGATGGTGGAGTCCTTCACACGCACCACCGTAGGCACGCCCGAATGCCCCATCGAAGGCATTCCGCACGAGGCGCCCAAGCACCGCTGACAGCGTCCTGCCTCCGGGCCTGCAGGCCCGGGGGCAGGCTCGCCCATGAACACGGAAAGGTGAAGAGTGAAGATGAGCACGACAACAACCACAGGCCCGGTGCCCGCTCCCGCCAGCCAGGCCGCCGACCCGCTGGCGGCATACCGCATCGAGGAAGAGCCCTTCTACCGCCCCTCGGGCCGCGAGGTCCAGCTCTACCGCCAGGCCTACCAGCACCGCATGCCGCTCATCCTCAAGGGCCCCACGGGCTGCGGCAAGACGCGCTTTGTGGAGTACATGGCCTGGGCGCTCAAGCGCCCCCTGGTCACGCTGGCCTGCAACGAGGACATGACGGCCTCCGACCTGGTGGGCCGCTACCTGCTGGATGCCGACGGCACGGCCTGGCACGACGGCCCGCTGACCCTGGCCGTGCGCCACGGCGGCATCTGCTACCTGGACGAAGTGGTGGAGGCCCGCCAGGACACCACCGTCGTCATCCACCCGCTGACCGACGCGCGCCGCACCTTGCCGCTGGACAAGAAGGGCGAGGTGGTCCACGCGCACCCCGACTTCCAGCTGGTGGTTTCCTACAACCCCGGCTACCAGAGCAGCGCCAAGGACATGAAACCATCGACGCGCCAGCGCTTCGCGGCGCTGGACTTCGACTATCCGGCGCCCGAGATCGAGGCGGATATCGTGGCCCACGAGACCGGCATTGCCCCGGCCACCGCTCGCAGCCTGGTCAGCCTGGCGCGCAGCACGCGCGAACTGCGCCACCGGGGCCTGGACGAAGGCGCCTCCACCCGCATGCTGATCTACGCGGGCCTGCTGATGCGCGACGGCATGCCGGTGCATGACAGCTGCGACATGACCATCACCAGCGCCCTGACCGACGACCCCGACACCGCCGCCGCGCTGCGCCAGCTGGTCGAAGCAGAGTTCGGCGCCTGAGGGCCGCGCGCCATGGCCATCGTCTCCGCTGCCTTGCCCGAAGAGTCCCGCCTGCTGCACACGCTGGGCCTGCTGGCCAGCGGCCTGGCACGCCAGCCTGTCGCCGTGCAGGCGCTGGCCAGGATGCCGGCCAGTGCCCCGGCGCCAGGCCAGGCCCACGCCCTGCCGCCGCGCGCCGTGCTGATCAGCCAGCCTGCCCGGCTGCTGGTTCCCGCCAACTTGCCCATTCAGGCAAACCTGCACGCAGCAACGATGGCCCATGCCGCAGCCCATCTGCGCTTTTCACCCGCCCGCCAGGACAGCAGCACCCTCAAGCCCATGGGCCAGGCCGTGGTGGGCGCACTGGAAGATGCGCGCGTGGAGCGGCTGCTGTGCCTGCAGCACCCCGGCGTGCGCCGCTGGTTCGAGGCCTGCATCGCGCCCGAGCCCGACCCATCCGACCTGGGCTTTGCCGCCTTCATGGCCCGGCTGGACCGCATGCTGCTGTGGCCAGAGCGCATGGACGGCAACCACTGGATCCACAAGGCCCGTGACCTGTTCGAGAACACCGCCACGCGCCACGGGCTGGAGGACTACGCCGCATTCCGAGCCATTGCGTCCATCCTGGCCAACGACCTGGGCCAGATGCGCGTGCGCATGGACCCCCAGCACCATGCCGTGCCCAGCATCTACCGTGATGACAACAGCTATCTCTGGCAGCATCCGGAGTCGCCCCAGGGCGAGGAAGACACACTCGCGCTGCAGCAGATCGCTGCGCGTGCGGCCCCTCCTCCATCGGCCGGCGCCGGACAGCAGTCCGATGCCCAGGAAGGCCAGTCGCTGGAGCTGGACCCAGGCCTGGAACTGTCGCGCCACAGCTATCCCGAATGGGACCGCAGGTCGGAGCGCCTGAAGACGGACTGGTGCACCGTCATCGACACCCTGCCCGCATGGCAGGCCGAGGCTTTGGCCGGCAAAGGCTCCCAGGCCGGCAGACAGACACTGCCGCCCCTGCCGCTGCCGCCCGCACGCCAGCTGGACCGGCGCCAGCGCCTGCGCCGCCAGTGGGAAGGCGACGACCTGGACTTCAATGCCGCCATCGAGGTCCAGGTGGACCGCCGCCTGAACCTGCGCCCTGAGCCCCGCCTTTTCATCCGTGCCGGCAAAGGCCCGCGCCCCACCAGCGTGCTCGTGCTGATGGACGCTTCCGAATCGGTCAACACGCCCGGCCCCCACGGCGCCAGATTGCTGGAGCTGGAGAAACAGGCGGCCCTCATGCTGGCCGAATCGCGCGCAGGCCACAGGACCGGCGTGGACCGCCTGGCCATCCACGCCTTCTCGTCCAACACGCGCGCCGAAGTCCGCTACCTGCGCCTGCTGGACTTCGGCCAGCCCTTTGCCGCAGCAGCGGCCGCCCGGTTGCAGGCACTGCAGGGCCGCCATTCCACCCGCCTGGGCGCCGCCCTGCGCCACGCCAGCAGCCTGCTGGCAGCCGAGCCTGCTGGCCAGCGCCATCTGCTGGTGATCACCGACGGCGCACCCGCCGACATCGACGTGCATGACGATCGCTACCTGATCGAAGACGCGCGCCACGCCGTGCAGCAGGCCCGCGCCGCAGGCATACGCATCAGTTGCCTGGCCGTGGACAGCCAGGCAGACGGCTATGTGCGCCACATCTTTGGCGGGCGCAACTACGGGATTGCCGACGACGCGCGGCATCTGCCAAGGCGGCTGTCCCAGATGGGCGCAAGGCTCGCAGCCGGCCGCTGACCACGGCAAGCGCCACGGAAATCTCGATTAACCTGAAGCCTGCAAAGAACGCACGCCAGCACCTGGCACAGAAGGAACCCATGAACGACCCCGTCAGAGTCGGCATTCTTTACTCGGCCACCGGCACCACATCGACCATCGGCCAGTCCCAGCTGCAGGGCGCACAGCTGGCCATAGACGAAATCAACGAGGCGGGCGGCCTGCTGGGGCGTGAACTGGTCGCAGTGCGCTACGACCCGGCCTCCACGCCGGCCCGCTATGCGGCCCTGGCCGAGCAGCTCATCGTGCGCGATGGCATCAACGTCATCTTCGGCTGCTACATGTCCAGCAGCCGCAAGGCGGTCATCCCCATCGTCGAGAAATGGAACAAGCTGCTGTTCTATCCCACGCTCTACGAAGGCTTCGAGTTCTCGGGCAATGTCATCTACACGGGCGCCGCGCCCAACCAGAACAGCGTGCAACTGGCCGACTACATGACCAGCAGCTTCGGCGCGCGGGTCTACCTCATCGGCTCGGACTACATCTACCCCTATGAGTCCAACCGCATCATGGGCGAGCTGGTCATGCAGCACCCGGGCAGCGACAAACTCGGTGAACACTACCTGCCGCTGGATGCCACCGAGCGCGACTACGCGGCCATCATGCAGGACATCCGCGCCAGGCAGCCGGACTTCATCTTCTCCACCGTGGTCGGCGACTCCACGGCCAGCCTCTACCGCGCCTATGCCGATGCGGGCTTCAACCCGCAGACCATGCCGATTGCCAGCCTCACCACCTCCGAGGCCGAGATCGCCCAGATGGGCGCCGATGTGGCGGCCGGCCACTTCACGGCCGCGCCCTACTTCCAGTCCATCGATTCGCCGGCCAACGCGCGCTGCCTGGCCCGGCTGCGCCAGCGCCTGGGCGACGACTGTCGGCCCAACCTGTGCTGGGAGGCCGCCTACTTTCAGATGCACCTGTTCGCCAACGCCTTCCGCCAGGCCGGCAGTGACCGCATAGGTGAGCTGCTGCCCCATCTGCTGGGCAGCGAATTCGACGCGCCCCAGGGCCGCATCCGGCTGGATCCCGACAACCACCACACCTGGCTGCACCCGCGCGTGGGCCGCGCCAACGCACAGGGCGGCTTCACCATCGTGCGCCAGGCCACCCGGGCCGTCTCGCCCGACCCCTACCTGGTCACCCACTCCCTGGGCGACTGGACCGCCAGCCTCGGTGCCCTGGAGAACTGAGCGTGGATGCCGCCCCGAACAAGGACACCGGCAGCGCTGCTACAGGCCGGCCGCTGCTGGAAAGAAAACCGCTGCTGCGTGCCACCTCGCCCCAACTGAAGGAACTGCGCCAGCTGCGCATTGCCGTCGTCCACCCCGACGACGCGGACGGCCGCCTACTGGCCCAGCAGCTGCAGCGCATAGGCTGCCAGGTCCAGGCCATCTGGCCGCCCCAGCCAAGCCTGCCCGAGGGCACGGACGTGGTCTTCCTGGCCGTACGCCCCGATCACCTGCAGTTGAACTACGCCTGGACCCAGGGCGAGGGAGAGAGCCCGCCCACCGCCATCGCCGTGGTCAACTACGAGAACCCCACCATCGTCTCCGCCGTGCTGGAGCTGCAAGTGCAAGCCATCCTGCCCTCGCCCATCCGCTCTTTCGGCCTGCTGTCCACATTGGTGCTGGCGCGCAGAAACCACAAGGAATCACGCCAGCAGCAGCAGCGCATCGCCAAGCTCCAGGCCAAGCTGCTGGGCCAGCGCCGCGTGGCCGAAGCCAAGGCCATCCTCATGCAAACCCACCAGATCAACGAAGACCAGGCCTACGAAATGATCCGCGCCCAGGCCATGAGCCGGCGAAGCTCGGTGGAGGAGATTGCCCAGGCCATCGTGCATGCGAGCGAAATACTGTCGCTGGGCAAGGGCGTGGGCGGGTAAATCACGCAGGACTCCCTGCCGCCAGCAGCCATGGCTTGACCCGGGGAACCAGGGTCCTCTTTTTTTGAACGCACGCAGCGTGTGAAGAAAAAAATGGCTCCCGATGCGGAGCACGCAGGGCTTGTGAATACTTTGATCAATAGTTACCCACCAAACCGCTCACATATGTGAATGTCACTCTCGTTCGATGAGAATCTGATAATGGATTATCAAAATCAATTACTTTGTCAAATTTTGCATCGATTGCAAAATCGGACGACTCTCAGATTAGCATTTCACCCTTAAGCATTGACGTGTTGGGCGTCAACAATAAACCATAGTATCGCGAGGCATAAAATGATAGAAGGCGGATGGTGGAAAGCCTATACCAAAAATGGCCGGTATATAGGACTGATTGAAGGAGATGAATTCATAGTCGGAGACAAGAGAATTTTATACAGAATAAGCAACAGCAAGCTATATTCCACAGAAGTACCACCTTCACATATAGCTGACATATCAGAAAAACAAGCGATTACATCCAACGGTGAAATTCTGCTGAAGTTCTTCAAGACAAGCAGAGAGCGAAAACCATTAACAACTTGATCAAACCCATACCAAAACAATTACAAATCTCGAAAATCATCAAACAGCCGAGGCCATGGCACGAATCGGCAATTTCCGGCCAAGATCAACACGCAATTGCATTCTGCGTATCAAATCTGTCGTCAAAACTCGACCTGCCGTAAGCAATACCAACCCTTCCCTCGATACGAAGTCTTGAGCCAAAATCATTCCTGGCCGGAGCTCCGAACAGGGAACATAAAGAGGGACTGGGTCGGCAACGGGGGTTGCCTGTATCAAAATCTGCAAGAAAGCATCGACAACCTCTGGATCAAATTGTGTTCCTCTGCCATGCGAAATTAGGGTTCTTGCCTCTGCACAATTTAGGGGCTTGCTGCTTAAATGCCCTATCATCAGGTCATCGTAAAAATCAGCAACCGCTATTATCCGAGCTCCTATTGGAATATCCTTCCCTTTCAGGCCATCAGGGAAACCTGCCCCGTCGAATCGCTCATGGTGGGACCTGACGAGAGTAGCGACCGGGTGCGCATCGTCTATCGGCAGAAGCAACTGTTCTCCCAAGCTGCTGTGATTCCTATATTTTTCCAGCTCTTCATGACTCAAGCTTGGGACGGGCTTGTTCAACATCCCATCGGCAAGAGTAATATGGGCAATATCATGAATGAGCGCAGCAACAAAAGAATTCTGCTGATCTTCTTCGCTTAGCTGCATGATATTTGCGGTTCGACGGGTCAGGTCCGCAACGCGTCTAGAATGCCCTGCAAGCAGCCCACTCCGCCACTCAAGAAGATTGGAAAACATCCGGATAGCTGCGACGAAATTCTTTTTAAGCTTCCTATGCGCCTCCAACAATTCGTCGTCATGCTCATGGGCAGTAAGCTCAACAGTTGCATTTAATTCCGCCAGCTCCTTCGTCAGCACTTTATTTTTCTGATGCAGACGAATATTTTCATGGCGTGTAATTTTCTGATCGTTTAATTGATCAATAGCATCCAAAAATTGCTCACTATTCCAAGGTTTTACTATGTGACGGTACAAACCCATCAAACGACCAATGCCTTTCGGAATCACAGTTCTACCGTATTCCGAAAGAAAAATCACAAACAGGTCAGGGAACTGTCCAACAATACTCTCCAACCACTGTCCGCCATCCTTGTCAAGCACATGCGTATTGCATATCAACAAGTCAATTCGTCCACCAGAAAACTCCGCCAATGCTTCTGGCGAGCTTGCTGCCATCCGCAGATCATATCCAGCCTGACCAAGCAACAGGTTTAACCCTGCAACGTCCTCTACCTCCGGGTCAATCAACAATGCCTGCAACCGCGATTGCCGTGCAAATGATTCTTGTTTCTCTTCAGCATTCATTTGGCATGCCTCCAATTGCATTATTCGATGCGTCGATCGATGAGTCTCAAGAATATGACATCGAAAGGCATTGGTGAAGATAGTAATTCTTTACTAGCATCACGCAATTGAAGATCAAATTCATTTGAATCTTCTCACTCACTTACACGCAGTTACAATAACCAGCCTCGCGCAATGGATGATTTTTGCGTCAGTGATGCCACTCGCCTGGAAGGCCGAGCCGGATGCACGCATCGCGGAAACGATGAAAACAGAAAAAGCCGGTTCGGTGGAAGAGGTTCGCGCCCAGGTTCATGAATGCCAGTTGACCGAGCAGAACGTGTTCCCTGCCAGCGTCTCCAAGGCGAAGAGCTTCGTGGCCATGCCCAGATTCCGCGCCCCCCCCCCCCGAGACAGGTGCTACCCGGATCGGCCGCAGCAAGCCGCCGAACTGGATCAACGGCAAGAATGGCAGGCAATTCCTGTTCGAAAAGGCCAAAAGTTAGGCGGCGTGCAGCCGATACACCAAGCAAGGAGGTGCGCGCCAAGTCTAGGCGGCGCCTCAAGCCCCCGGGGTGCGTGCGCGCCAGGGGCTTTTTCTTTGGAGATTGACCCTTCCGAACTGCACCGTGCGCTTGAAGGCCTGGAGGTCAGCTAGCGAGCCGCCTGCCCGCTTGTGTGCGGTGATGATTCCGATTGAGTGCTCAGAGTTGAACAAACAGGAAAACGGGGTTGGATGGCGAAGAATCAGGCAACGACGCCAGAGCAAAAAAACCCAATCAGATCAATGACAAACGTAGAAAATCAAGCACCTGCCAGCATGTGGCGCATGTCCGTGGCGCCCATGATGGACTGGATTGATTTTTGAAGAAAATCTTTATCTGACAGCAACTTAGAGGTAGCTACACCCCTGCCCGTAGCAACTATGCTGCACCCGTCGCCAAGTTGCGCTTCTAACTGCGCTTCGGATTGCCGTGTCCGTTCACTGCATTTTCTGCACACTAAGGGATCCGTCTGCCTCAAGGAACATGCAGCGGATTTCTGATTCCTCGCAGTCTGCCTCGCGCAGCGCCTTCTCGATATCGTTGCGCGATACCCGGTGGCTTTTGCGCGCACTCTCAAAGATCTTTCCATCCCGCCCCAGCAGCACCGCCTCGCCCTCGAGCAGCTTTTCCGCACCGCGCCAGCGTGCTGTCACGAAACCCACGGCCGTATTCAACGCAATGAGGATCACGCACACCAGCAGCCCCCCAGGCAGGGACTGATCAGACCCTGTCATTGAGGGCCCCGCCGCCTCGCTCACCAACATCACCACCAGCAGATCGAAAGGCGTGAACTGCCCCACGGTACGCCGCCCCGTTATACGCATCATCAACAGCAGCAGGGCATAGACTGCCAGCGCGCGTATGGCCAACTCAAACGGATGGATGTCCAGGTTCCACATACCAACGCCCCATCAATTCCGCCCCGCCCAGGGGCTACGCGCCGAAGCGCGCACTGAACATTTGAAGGCCTGCCTCAACTGCCGCAATGCCTGTTGCCGCCGCGCAGGCGTCTCGGCCGCCGTGCAATCGCTGGGCACCCAGACCTCGTAGCCCGACATGCGTGCATCGGTAGCCGTGAGCATGACGCACATGTCCGCAGCAAACCCCACGATGATCAGCCTGCGCGCATGCATTCTGCCCAGCAGATGCAGCAGCGGCGTGGAATGAAATGCCGAATGCTGGGGCTTAAGAATCACCAGATCCTCCGCATCGGGCGCAAGCAGCCGAGCGATCTCGCCACGCTCGCCAGCCAAACCCTGGCAGGCGGCAAGAATGTCGCTGAACTCGCTGTGCCAAGTGCCGTAGTTGTCGTTGGCGTAGATCGTAGCCACGCCCTTTTCACGAAGCCTGGCCTTGAGCCGGACAATGCGCCGGGCAGCCCGTACCGCTTCCTGAAGCAAAGGCCCGGCATTGGGAAATTGCAGCGGGTTGATGACATCCACCAGCAACAGCACTTCCGCGCTGTGAGGCACTTGCGTGGGTTCTAACCACCTCGGCCTAGGCATCACAACATGGATTTGCGTTGCTGCTCCGCTCGAGATGCGCCGATGGCAGTTTCAACCTGCTTGACCTCTTCAGGGGGAGGCAGGACTGCTGGCATACCCAAGCTCTGGATCCACAGCTCGCGGCACCACCCCTTGGTGTGATACAGGTGATGGTCTTCGTCCTTTTCCACACGAGCGTGGGCCTCCTTGAGAACCTTGCCCGTTTCACCTGTAGCCACCTCGGCGACCTTGCCCAGAAGCTCCCAGTTGGCGTGGTCCTTGGTTTCAGCGTGGACCACGCATTCGCATGCCACGAGTTGCGCGGCGGCCGGATTACCGGACTTCAATGCCAAATCCATAGCCTTCACAAGCGACAGGCCAATGTGCTTCACAACTCCCCGGGAAGGTACATCCTCGTCAGCATTTATATTAAGTAATTCGCACGTTGTACGCACTACGTTTTGATGATTAAGTGTTTCCTCAAGATATTCTTCCCATTCTTTTTTTAAATCTTCATTAATTGCACAGGTCAGAGCTTTTCGATATACCTGCTCACCTCCAAGCTCAGTCTCCATCATTTGCAGAAGAAGATCCTTCAATTGTTTCTCATCATATCGAGGTTTAGCCATTTTATTACTCCAAACTTAAATACTTCGGTGCTTAAGATTGAACCAGCTGCGAGGCAAAATTCGTAGGCATAAACTGATGAGTGCGTAGTGATTTTCATCTTCATTCCGTGAGTCGTTTCCTTCAATAAAATAACTATCAAGAAAAAGATAATTTAGAAAGATCAAAACTGGCGAGCATTAAATTCGCGGTAACTAAGAGCCCTGTCAAGCCGAGCCCCGCCTTACTCCTAAAAATGCCTGAGTGTTGCGTTTACCGCCTCATTCAGCGCACGCATGGAATTTTCAATCTCTAAATTGATAGCCTTGACTTGGTCGCGCTTGTCAGGAGCATCTCCAGCCTGGATCGCCCGGCGGTACTTGCGAAGGTCGGAGATCTTCTTGTCCAGCGCTTTCGATGCGTCATGAGCCCTGGCCAGCGGTACATCCGCCAGCACCGCATCAGCATCTTCGCCGCGCTGGATCCTGGCTTTGAATTCGTTCTCGCTGATGTTTATACGCTTGAGGTTCTCGTAGTAGGCGTTGCTCTGGCCGTTGGCGCCGCGCGTGTTCCCATAGAGCCGGCCGGCCAGAACAACTTGGTGCGGCGCCAGTTCCTCGCCAGTGAAGGCGGACGTGGCCATGGCTACGGCCTTGTTCACCTCGCGGCCCACGCCGCCAGTGATCTGTTCCACCAAGTACTCGATGGCCTCCGGCGTTGGGCTGGCAGCGCCGGGCCGCCATTCGTTGCCGCCCGTCGCGGCATTGGCCAAGGAGGCCAGCCAGCGGTAAGGCGTCGCAGTCGAATCCTTCACCCGGCTTGCACCTGGCGTCGGTTCGTTTGAATTCCGGTCCTCTCGGTAGATCTCCCGGCCTGTCCAGTCCTTGTTGCGAGCCAGGGCCAGCGCAGGATCGAACCAGGTGGGCGATGCCATCTGCCCCAGATCAGCAGACCCACCCAGCGGGTTGTAGGCATCGAGGGCCAGCACAGCCATGTCCAGGACGTGACCCATTCGGCTCTTGGTCGGATCGTCGTGCACGGCCATCTCCACGATGGTCCGCCCGATGTTGGGGAACACATGGAACCCCAGCGGCAGCGGTATGGCCACATAGTCCTGCCGGCCCAGCGGGATGATGATCGCCCGTTCCTTCACAAACTCGGGGATCTTCTTCCATTCGTCGTCTGCTCCATCGCCGCCACCCATCATGAGGTAGCCGGCCATGGCCGACATCATGCCCAGGGCCACGCCACCCATCATGATCTTGCGCCCGGCAGGACCCGCCAGCGTCTCCAGCATGCGCTTGTTGCCCTGGATCGCCGCATTCAGAAATGCAAAATGCGCGCCCACCACGGAGGTGTTGCGGCCCTTGCGGTTGAAGTTCACCGTGATGTTCTTGGCGATACTCGCGGCCTCCTGGCGGCTGATGCCCTGGTCCAGGGCAGCCTTGTAGACGCCGAGGCGCGTTGTGGCTTCCAGGGTTTCATTGAAGTCCGACAGCCAAGCCAGCAGCGCGCGACCGCCGGCGACAACCGATGTGCCCTGGCCAGCCTGGTCCAGCGCCTTCTGCAGTGCCTTGGCACGGTCCTTGGGATCGGCATGCAGATCGCGGTAGCCCGTCGTGCCGCCATCGAGCTGCAGTTGCTCCCACAGCTGCGCCCATTGGCCGGTGGGTGCGCCCTCTTCCTTGCGCTCGCGGCGCAGCTCCTTGTAGATGGCGCGCGTGTTTCGCCGGATGTTGCGGAACACCTCGGCTTGCTTTCCGGCCAGGGGCGTGGTGGAAAGCTGCAGCATCGCACCCTGCAAGTCGCGCGCCAGGTTCATGACCCCGAACACAGGGTTGTACTGGGTGTTGACCGAGGAGAACCACCGCGTGATCCATGCCGCAATCCGCGTGAAGCGGTCCAGTTCCATGGCATCCAGGTTCTTCATGGCGATGGCGAGGCGCACGGCCTTCTCGTTGCGCTCGTTGAAGACGATGTACCGATCCTTGCCGCCAATGCGCACCGTCACCACGTTGTCGCGCGCCTTGGCGCCCTGATCCACCATGGTTTTGACCAGGCCCGTGTCCGGGTCCAGCGCCTTCTTCTTGGGCAGTTCCAGGCTCCAAAGCTCTTTGTCAGGGTTCTGAGCGGCAAGCAGGTACATACGCTTGACCACGTTGTTCTTTTCGCCGCGAGTCAGCGCCGCCTCTCGCTGCATGACGACGTGGCTCAGGATGTTGGTCACTCGCTCGTTCGAGCCCGTGCGCCTCTTCGATGCATCGCCCTTCGTGCTGAAACCCTGGCCGATGGGATGGGCCTTGCTGTCCGGATGGGCTTCGTCCCGATGGAGAGGCACATAGTGCTGGTAGGTCTTGCGCCAGGCCGACAGCGTGGCCTGGTCCATGAGCCCATAGCTCTCCAGAGTCTTCAGGGTGCCCTCGTTGATGCGGTCCACGCGCGCGGCCAACTCGTCCAGTACCTGACGCTGCTCGGGACTGTAGCCGTCCATGATCGCCTTGGCCTCGGCATCGCTCATGCCCGACAAGGACAGGCGCTCCTCCTCGGTGCCGTCGAAAGCCTCGGCGCGGTCCCAGCGGTCCTGGTCTATGAGGGCCTGGCCCAGCGCCTTCTGCACGGGGCCGGAGGCCAGGCCGCGGGCCTGGGCGCGCTGCAGTTGGCGGCGCAGATCTTCCACAGTCTTCGCGGCCGCATCGCGCTGGCCTTGCAACTGCTGGGTGCCGGGATTGCGCTCGGCCATGACACGGTTGGCCTCGGGCGCATGCCGTGCATGCAGGAAGCGCTCCAGCTCCTCGATGGCCACCTTGGCCTCATTCATGCGCTTGAGCAGCGGCCTCACCTCATCGCGCAAGAAGTTGCCGGCGCGCTTGGCAACGCGCTTGTGGTACAGCTCCTCGCCCCGGTAAGCGTCATTCGTCTCGCTGACGGTGCCGTTCAAGGCCTTGATGTGTTCCTGGATGCGCTTGAGGTCAATGAACTTGTCCTGCCAGGAATACAGGAAGTCATCAACGGAGCGGTAGCCGGTGAGGTCCGCCACCTTGTCCTGCAGACGGCCCAGACGGCCCTTGGACTGCGCTGGAGTGGCCGCGCCGGAAGCGGGGCCGCGGCTGTAGAAAACTCGGCGGCTGCGGCTGGGATCGGTTAGAACTTGTGCGTGCCGCTCAGCAAACTCTCCCAGTAGGGAGCCTCGCTGCCTTCGATCTCCTTGGTCCTGGCCGCCCGCTCGGCGTAGAAGGGCACGCCAGACAGCCGCTCGCGCAATTGTTCGCCAGCCAACTTCCGCTTCTCCTGGCGCGCTTCCATCCACTCGACGTCTTCTTTCGATGGATTGTCCAACCAAGCCAGCCAATTGCTGTCTTGATAGTTGCTCCCCGGAATTGGAAAGTCGGAACGATCCGCGCTCTGTGTCATAGTCAATCTGGTTGGAGGTTGGGAAAGCATTATCCGTGGCAGCCACACTCGCCGCAATCATGCGCTCCACATTCCCCACGTCATCCCCATAGACCCAGCGCAGGCCCGGCACACCGTGACCGCCGCGCACTTGGTCGGGGTGCGGCGCCAGGTGGCGTGTGGTGCCGAGCTTCAAGGCGCTGGACAGCATCTGCTCCAGCCGGCGACGCAGCGCGGTCTTGCTCAGCCCGTGAGGATCGCCGATGAAAATGCTGTCCGTGTTGTGCGCGAAAGTGGCGGCGATGCTGTACGCCATGGCACCCGAGTCCCCCCGGGACAACTTGGACACGTCCAGCCACACGTCCGTGGTGGGAGGCACATCCTCCGGGTTCTCGCCGGGCCTGCCGGCCACGGCCTCCATGCCCTCCGCCGTGTAGAGCATGTCGTAGACCTGCTCTCCGTAGGGGTTGGGCTGGCGCACCGACAGCGTGGCCTTCTTGCCATCTGGCATCTTCAACGTATATTCCTGCCGGCCTGCAATGCTCACCGGCTTGCTCACCTCGATGTCCGGAGCGTGTTCCTTGGCGATGGCCTTCAGATCCGTTTGCTTCGACTTCGGGAAGGTGAACAGGTCGTCCAGCTGGGACAGCTCCTGCAGCGCCCGGCGGCCCGAGCCGCTATCCAGGCTGAACTTGGGCCTTTCCGACGATGCCGATGCAGCAGCCGCCGCGCCGCGCTCCACCCAGTGCCGCGCCGGCAGGATGAAGTCGCGGATGATTTCCGCGTCCGTAATGGCTAGGTCGCGCAGCGCGGGCACATGGGCGCGCAGCCAGGCGCGAATGGCGGCCACGGCGCGGCGCACGAAACCCAGCTGCGGCTGTGTCTCGGCCATCTCGGCCAGCACCTCCTCGGCCGCGTAGCGCCGGCCCACCAGGTCGTCCAGCTCGCCATACTCCTGCAGCTTGGCGCGCACCTCGCGGGGGCGGGCCACGATGATCTGGTCCAGCACCGCGTCCAGCTTCTCGCCGAAGGCACCGCGCAGACCGTGGTGGCCGAGCGCCTCGTGGTAAAGCACGCGGGCAGCTTCCTCAGGCGTGGCCAGCTGGCTCGCTACCAGGTAGACCTCGCCATCGAAATAGAAGCCCTTGGGCACGCCCTCCGCGCCCTCGGCCGCCTGCAGTTGGTCAGCATCACGGGCTTCCTGGGGCACGTGCGGGTCCTGCAGGTCGAACACCACATTGATGCGCGGTGCGTTGGTCCAGGCCTGGCGCACTTCGTCCACGACCTTCTGCACGCGCGCCATGGGCGCCTGGGGCGCACGGCGCGCGCCCGCCGGCACCGCGCCACCAGCGATGCGCAGCAGTTCCTGCGCCAGGTCTGCCGTCATGGTGGGCGAGACGGAACTCTCCGCGCGCTTGAAAGGCACGCCCGCCGGCTGCTCAGCCCCTTCCTCAAAACGGGACAGCTCGCTGCGCGTGACGGACAGATCATCCTCGGGATACCAATAGATGTTCACCTTGTGGGCCTGGTTGCCGGTCTTTCCGCCGCCCACATGCGCAAACCCGCGATAGCCCATGTCCTCCAGGTTGTAGCGAATGCCATCGAAGCGCTCCTGCAGTTCGTCCGCACTCACGCCTTCGTAGCGAGACTCGGCGCGCGCCTCATCGAACAGCTGGGCCAGCGTGGTGATGCGCTCGCCCGTTTCCGTGTTTTCATCGCGGGCTAGGTCGTCCAGGACGCGCTTGGCCATGGACTGCACCTCAGGCTCCATCGGAGCATTCATGTCATACAGACGGACAGGGGAGTGCTCGGCAATCTCATACAGCGTGGGCTCGCCGCCCTGCCCTTTGCGGGTGTAGCCGGCGGCGATGTCGGCGGCGTCTGTGGTGTAGAAACCCTGACCGTAGATGTTGAGAACGTTGCCGCGATAAACGCCATCGTTGGTTGGCCCGCCTTCGGGCAGCGGGCGGCTGGTGCCATGCAGGCGAACGCCTGTGCCGCGCGTGTCACGCAGCTTGGGCCGCTGGCTCGCTGCAGGTGCTGCAGGTGCTGCAGGTGCTGCAGGTGCTGCAGGTGCTGCAGGTGCTGCAGCAGTCTCAGGTCGCGCAGGCGAACCGGCAGCCGGTTTGTCGAAAACTCCCTGCTGGCCGCTCAGGGCATCCTTCGCGTCTTGGTCCAACTGGAAGTTTTCAGCGCTGGCGGCCTGGCGCTCGGCCACTTCCTTGCGTTCGCGCTCGGCTCGCGCGTCCGCATCTGCCTTGGCATCATCGCGTGCACGGCTGTTCTCGGCCTGCTCCTGCTGGGCCTGCTGTGCCTGGATCCCGTCGGGGGTGTAGCTGGAAAGCTCCAGCACGGGCGCTACGGCGCCGCTGTCGGCGTCGGCTTCTTGCTCTGGGCGGTCTGCGCGATCTCCAGCAGCTGCTCGCCCTCCTCCGTCTGGCTCTTGTCGCCGTGTTTCTGGCCCTGCTGCATCAGCACGCTCCCCAACAGCATCGCTGCCAGGGGGTTCTCGGCTGCCTTGCGGGGCTGGGACTGGGGCTTGCTGGGAGTCGGTGCTTGTGTCATTGGATTGCTGTGTGCTGGGTTGGCCGCTCAGTGCGGCAAGAATCGCGGCAGGGCCTACCTGCTCGCCGAACATGTCACCGCTGGCCGAGGTCGCCAACGCAGCGCCCATGTATGCGCGCAGGGACTCCACCAGGCGGTCACGGCCCACGGGCCGGGTCAGGTAATGCCCGCTGTACAGCAGGCGCAGCATGCCCACGGTCAGCGCATCGGGCACGTCGCCCGTCAGCATGTCAACCTGCTGGACGGCATCGTGCAGCGCCGCGCGCTCGCGCCGGGCCTTCTGCACCAGGCGAATGGCCTGCAGCAGGTTCTCGGTCACGTCCACCTCGGCATTGATGGCGCCGCGCTCGGCCGCCAGGCGCAGGTTGGCCCACTCTCCAGCTACGGTTTTGAGGGATTCGCCGATGGCGCGGATGTCGTTGTCGGTGGAGCCGAACAGCGATTCAACAAGGTCACCATCGCCGTAGGCCTTGTGCACCAGAGCCGCCTGCAGGCGGGTGACGCCGGCCGGTGAGAGCGCGCCGCTCGCATCCATCATGCCGGCGACATCCTGGCCATGCTCCTGCAGTTTGCCGATGAATGCCCGCGCGAAATCCCGGTTGGCGGCACTGTCCAGGGCGCCGCTGTCGAACACCTCCAGCACGCCGTCGTCCACCAGGGCCGCGTCGGTGGCGGCCTGCTCTGTGGCGGACAGGCCCAGGGCCTGGCTCTGGCTCTTGGCGCCCATGTTGACTTGGTTGTCCTTCTGGGAATACAGGCGCACCAGCACCGGGGCCTGCATGCCGGCGATGGCGGCCGGATCAATGCCGTGCATGGCGCTGTCGGCAGCCAGCTCCTGCCGGTAGGCGTCGGCCGTGCCGCGCTCGTAGGCAGCGCGCAGGCCCGCCGTGCGACCGTTGTTCAGGGCCTTGACCGTGCCCGGGTGCGCTGCGTCGAACAGCGGATTGACGGCGCCGTCCGCGAAGTTGGACGGCTGCACGTCGGCTGCCTCCATCACCGCATACCGGAACGGCACGCGCTGGCCGTCGCTCATCACGGCCACGTCGGCACGGCCCAGCACCTGCGCGGCGTCGGCCTGGTCGCCCACGGCGAACACCATGGGTGCGCCGGATTCGGGGCTGCGCGAGACGCCGAGCCGCAGATAGTCGGGGTTCTGGGCCATGCCCTGCATCTGCACCACGCTGGCGGGCCGGCTGCGGTCGCGGTTCTGGATCTCCTGGGCCGGCGTGCCGGCGGCGCCCGTGCCCTCGGGGTTGGTGCCGGCGCGGCGCGTCTTCACGGCGGCCCATTCGTGCTGCAGCTGGTCCCAGATGGGCGTGCCCCGGCGCAGGGTGGCCACCTTCTCGCCGCGCTCGTGCACGAACTGGGGCCAGGTCTTGGACCGCACTGCACCAGGATCAAACGCCGGGGCCTGTCCGGCCGCAGCAGCTTCGGCGGCCACGGCCTGGGGCTCATCGCCCAGGGCTTCCAGCTCGGCCTCGCGCGCAGCATCCTGCTCCAGGCGCTGGGCCAGTGCTGCACGCTCCTCCTGCTGCACCGGGTTCAGGCCCATGGTGCTGTCGATCACCTCCAGCTCGGCCAGGCGCGTGGCAGCCGTGGTGCTGTACATGGATTCGGGCGTGCCATCGGGCTGCTGCACGCGCTGCTGCTCGGCGTGCTGCTCCGTCTGTGTCGGTACCGGGGCAGGCGCAGTTGCAGCGCCGTCGCGCTGGCCAGCATCTGCGGTCGTGGCCACGTCCGTGACCGTGTTGCCTTCGGCATCCTTGTAGGTCACGTCGATGACCGTGTTGCGCCCGCCAGCATCCGCCTGGCCGCCCCTACGATCCTTCACGCCGGCCACCACGCCGCGCGCTGCACCTGGTGCAGATCCGCCCAGCGCGCCCAGCACGAAGTTGGCAGCCGAGTCCTCGCCGATTTCTTTGCCGTGGGCAACGCTCTTGGTGCCCAGGTCCGAGGCCACGCCCTCCGTCAGCTCCTGCGTGCCCTCCTCCAGCGCCGAGATGCCCGCGCCGGCCGCCGTCTTGCCGAGCACCGAGCGGCCGGCCACGCGGGCCAGCAGCGGGTCGAGGCCACCTGTCACCAGCTTGCCGGTGAAGCGGTCGCCGAACGTGGCCACCGCGCCCTGCAGCAGAGCCGAGGCGTCCTCGGCTCTGGCGCTGGTGATGCGCAGCGCCTCGTCGGGCGCTGCGCCGGCATCGATCATGCGGCGGTAAAGCGGGCTGGTGTCCAGCAGCTGCTCGTGCGACTGCTTGGCGATGAACTCCCGCGCGTTCTCCACGCCCTCGCCCGCTGCCATGGCGCCGCCCACCGCGCCGGCTGCGCCCGGGCTGCGCGTGGCCAGCGCCGTGGCCACCACGGGGAACATGCTGCCGAACACGTCAGCGCCCTGCATCAGGAAGCCGCGCACAGACGGGTCCTTGCCGAAGTCGATCTCGCCCTTGAGCAGGTTACCCGTGATCTGGGAATTGGCCACCGCGTCCTGCGTGGCCTGGCTGGTCGTGTCGTTGATGGCCTTCTGCGCATCGCGGCCGGCGCGGGCCAGCGTCTCGGCGCCAGGCAGGCGCACGCCCACGGCCGCGCGCTCCGCCTGCAGCTCGCGGCGGTCACGCTGCTGCTGCGTCATCGGGCCGTTGATGGCCTCGTCTGTGTCAATGCCCGGGATGAAGGCGCCGCCGGGCATGACCGTGGCGGGGTCGCCGCCGGCGCCGCTGCGCACTGTGGCGCGGATGCCCGACTGCGCAGCCTCGGGCACTGCAGCCACGCCAGAGAGGGCGGCGCCGCCCGCGCGCTTGAACACGTCGGTGATGGCATCGGCCACATAGCCGCCTATGCCCTGCGGCTTGGACTTGGGCACATCGATAGAGATGCCGCCCAGCTCGAACAGGTCAACGTCGCCAGTTGGGGCAGGGGTTGCCGTCTTCGCCGTTGGATCGATACCGGCAATCTCGAACAGGTCAACACCGCCATCGGCGGTGCTTTGGGGGGTCTGGGGCATGCATTACCTCGCGGATGGAACTCCGTCGAGGCTGTCAGGCTTGGTACGCTAAGTGCCCGCAGCCACCCCAAAAATAAAAAAGCCCGCATTCTGCGGGCTTAAGGCCTAGGTTCTTTTTCCGAAGTCAACCGAAACTACACGGCCGCTGATTCTATTTTGCCGTATATCTTTAGGCATAGGACTGGGGAAATTCACAACCTCGGCATCGCGACCCAAAAGATATCCTTTGGGAAGTCCAGTTAATTCTTCCAAGTCACTGCTTGCGAAAGGCAATTCTAAAAGAATTTGATCGCGAGTCTTTATTTTTTCATCGATCAGCATCTCCATACAACGTGCTAGAAATTTAGGCTGCTCTGGTAAAACCAAGTTGTCATGGGGCTCGCCTCCACGCCACCTTCTGTTGTATTGAATCATTGCGCGTTGATACTGAGTATCGGTTAGCGCACCATGACGATGGGAGTGAACTATCATTCCTTTAATAGAAGTTTTCCATCTCGGCTTAAGTGCTTCAAAAGCATCCAAAGTGGGCGCCCAAAGCTCTTTAAAATAGTCATCTCTAGGCATTAGAAATGCAGCTGCAAATCTATGAGCCTGTCTTTCCAAGATTTTAAAGTCCTCAGGTTTACCAAACTGTTTTTTACTCACACCAGGATGCAATATCAAGTGTCCTAACTCGTGAGATGCATCAAACCTAGAGCGAACACCGACACCAATATCTGATCCCAAAAATACATAGGGCCGTTCTCCGGGAAGCCATTCCGAGAAGGCATCCAAACCTTCTGCATGCAAAGGTCCTCTCGTGACGATGCATCCTTTACTTTCCAACAGCATCACGATATTCGGCGCGGGACCACCGGCAATTCCCCAATAATCTCGACATGCAGCAGCTGCTTGATCGATATTTTCTGCCGTTATTTCTCGAAAATCAGTTGGCAAGTCGATTTTTGGAAAATCAATATCTGGAAATTCCAAATATTCTTCTAGATATACAGCAATCTCTCTAAGCCAATCGTATCTAATTTCAGCACGATCTCTTGCAAATTTAGTTGCAGTGGTGTTTGAGCGCCATTTAGTGGCTCGCTCAACCTCCAAGGCAATTACTGGCTGGAAGAAAAAAGCAGGGGGAACTCTAAGGGTTTGCGAAAGCCTGTCGAATAAATCTGGCCGAGGAGTCTGTTTACCGTGCTCCAACTGAGAAATTGTTGAACTGCTAACCTCAACCAGTTCAGCCAACGAGACAGCTGTTAGCCCGCGCGCGCGCCGAGCTTGAGCCAAGCGCGCGCCTATAAAGGTGCGCAGAAGCGAAGTCATACCTTGCCACTTTCACCTGTCGATCCATCTTTGCGATTACGGCGCGGCTTGGGGCTGACATCGAATTTATCGCTATCAGTTGCCTCAGTATTTCGCATATTAGAGGCTTCTAAAATATCAGACAATTTGTAACGCTCAACATAACCAGAACCACTCTGATTGGGCAAAGCCACTTCCATGAAACTCCCCCCACCCTCGCCACCATATAATAATATTCCGTATATAGCATCTGCCAAAACAATTTCTTGTTTATCAATGCCGGCCTCATCATACCCAAACATATCTAATTGATCCAAAAACTCATTTAGCTCTGCAGCTTCTGAACGAAAAATGGCGCGGCGAACATTTTTACCGGGTGTTTCAACATATGAAGCAGTCAAAACAAAACGCCCAGCCTTAACCATGGTGAAAGAAGAGGAACCATTGGCGTTAGGCCGGGCATATGTTTCCAAACCAGCTTCGCGAGCCAGGCGGCGCACCGCAGTCTCAACCAAACCGCGACGAAAATGAGGGATCACATACTTAGCCTCAGGCTCCTCTATGAGCGGATGTCCCAGTGCGACTTGCTCTGCCTCTGCGCACAAGCGCGGGTAGCTGGACAGCAGACCAGCAGCAAACTGGGGCGGAATCGCCTCCACAAGAGCCTCAAACAGCTGGACGTTGGATTGCTTTTGCATCAGATACCCCGATCAACGAACGGTTTCAGTAAGATGCTTGCATTCTATGTTTTTTTTCAGTTTGGTGCGGATTTTTCCTAAATTTTTTCCACCCTTCTGGCATCCAGAGTGACCCCCTCGGGCTAGGCCGCCAAGACCTCATGCCAACCGCGAGCAAAGTTGATCTGGCCGCGCACGGCGGCCGGCATGCTGTCGCATCACTCTGTTTAAAGTGGTGCTACATGGCTGAAGCCTTGCCGTTCTAGAACGCGTCAGCTACTTGATGAGGCCCTGGGAACGCAGCTTGTTGCGCACCTGATCCTCAGTCATGCCGTACTTCTTGGCCGTCGTGGCAATGGCTTCCGGCGACATGGCTCCTTGCACGGCCGATGCCCGGCCGGCTTTCTCACCACGGATGCGCTTCACATCAGCGGCATTGAATTTCACCAGCCCCTCGTCCACGTCCCTAATGTTGGGGTTGTCGGCCATGAACTCCTGGAAGCGCCGCTCCTTGTCCATGTCGCGCTTCACTGTGTCCTTGTCACCCGGGAATCGGCCGGGGCTGGTTTCCCCAAATGCCTTCTGCACCTTCACAGGGTCATAGTCGTACTTGGCCTTGGCGTTATCAGCCCCGGGGGTCTGCATGATCCCCGCGCGCACCGCCCGGATCTGGGTGTCCGAAATGCTGGGGTTTGACTCGCGGGCCATGGCCTCGCGTACATCCCGCAGCTCGCGCTTGTCGTTGAGCCGCTCGCGGCGGTCCTCCATGGCAATGCCGTGCGATGCCGCAGCGCGCGCATCGGCCCCGGCTGCACGCTGGTCGGCATGGTCAGCTCGCCGGTCGGCCTTCAGCTGCAGCTGATTGCGGAACTCGTCCTGGCTGTATTGGTAGAGCGCGCCGGGGTTCTCCAGGGACTGGAGCATAGCCATGGCCTCGCGTTGGTCTTTGGCCCGCAGCGGCGCCAACGGCTTGCCATCGATGCCCGTGCGGCTCATCACGAGGCCGCCATCCTTGTCCGCCTCGATGCCCGTGACCTTCGCGCCGCTGGGCACGAAGCGGTTGTAGAACTCGGCGACGGCGCCATAGTCCCCGCTGCCCAATGCGGCCATAGCGGGGCCGAGCGCCTGTTTGCGCTCGGCCGCGTCCATCTGGATCTTGATGTGGGCAGTCGAGAGGTTGTCTTTGAACGCCTTTTCCGCCTCTGCCATGTAGCCGCCCTGGGCCAGCTTGAACGCACGCTGCTGGTTGGACTGCAGGTAGTCCGTGGCCGTGGGGGCTCGGCGCTTGCCGTCCTCGCCCATCAGCGAGGACTCGAAGGCCTGGCCCAGCTCCTTGTCCAGCGCCGAGATGCCGTCCTCTCTGGCCCACTGCTTTTCCTCGCGGGCCTGGCGCTTTTCAGCATGCTGGCCCTGGCGGAACTGCTGACGCATCTGTAGGCCGCGCTCGGGGTCGGTGCGGCCAATCACGTCGGCCATAGCCAGCATGCGCGTGCTGTCCTGCTGCTCACGGTTCATGGAGCCGGCCGAGCGCTCGCCCAGGAAGTCGGTCACGCCCTGCATGGCGATGGTCTTGGTGTCGCCCGCATCGTTGCGAGCGACATAGGCCTTCTGGGTGTCGTCAAAATCGATCTTGTAGCCGTTGGCGGCCAGGCCTTCCAGTTCCTTGCCCTGGTCGGCGGTGTAGCCCGTGGACTCCACGGCTGTGGCACTGGCAATGCCTTTCAACGCCTCTTTCTGCGCCGCTTGGTCGCGCGCATCGTTCATTTGCTGACCGGCGCGATAGGCATCAGCAATGCCCCGCGTAAATTGCTGGCCCTGTGCCAGGCCCGCAGCGAAACCACTTCCCAAATTCATTGTTCGCACTCCTTCAATTCGCTGTCCAACTCCTGCACCCGGCGCGCCAGCTCGGCGCGGATGGTCTGCAGATTCACTCGGTACTGCCCCAGCTTGTCGGGGTGCAGCTGCTTGAGATAGGCGGCCTTGCCGTCGTCCCACCATGCGCTGCAGTGCAGGCATTCGGGCGCGCTGATGGCGCGGAAGGTGTCGTAGACGGCATTGCGCGGGGCGCCCACCTCCTGCAGGAACTGGAATACCTGGTCATGGCTCCAGTACAGCAGCGGCAGCAAGACCTCGTAGGCATCGCCTGGGCCGCGCGCCGGCACCTGGCCCGTATCGGCCAGTTTGGTGCCGCGAACCACCACCTCGATGCCGTCGGCCAGCATGCGCTGGTGCATGGGCAGCATCAGGTTGGCCACGCAGCAGTCCATACGGCCCACCAGGGGCGTGTTGCTCATTCCGTAGGCCCGGCCGATCCAACCCGACTGCGCAGTGGTCACGTCACTGGGGATGCCATGGGCCGCTTTCCAGGCGAGCACGTCCGTCTGCACGGTACGCAGATCTGGAACCCACGCGCGCACCTGGGCCACAACCGCGCGTGTTTCCGGGATGGTGTCACCCGTGGACAGCCAGTAGACCGGCAGGCCCTGCTCCACCAGCGGACGCAGCAGGTACAGGCATGCCAGCGAGTCCTTGCCCCCACTGAAGTGCAGCGCAGCGCGCCGGCCGGCAATCGCCTGGCCCACGCTGTCGGCAATGTCTGCGGCCCGCATCAGAAGAACATGGCCGCAGCAGACAGGCCCGCGCCCACGATGGCACCCGTTCCGGCGCCGCTGGTGGCCTGGGACTGCTGATAGGCCTGGGACTGCTGCCCCCACATGTTGGCCGCGCTGTTGCCGGCATTGCCTGCCATGCCCGCCGCCTGGCCGTAGCCTGAGTTCAGGCCAGCCAGGCCGGTGTTGGCGATGTTCTGACCCGAGGTGCCGTAGCCGGCAGTGGCAGCCGTCGTCTGCATGCCCATGGCGGGATAGCCGGCCAGGGCATTCGAGGCCCGATCGGTCAGCGCCCGCCCTTCCGCACGCGCAGCGGTTCGGGCCGAGTTCTTTCCGGCGGCAGTGGCCAGTGCCTCGCTGGCAACCAAGGCATTGGACCCGGCGCCATACTTGCCATCGGCAGGGTTGACACCCATGCGGGCCATTTCCGCGCCCTGTGTGCGCTTGGCGCTTTCATAGGCGTTGGAGACATCGGCAGCCGCTTGGCCCGCCAGTTCCTCGCGCTTGCCCTCCGTGTCGAAGGTCCGCGCGTCCTCCACCATGGTGTCCTGCAGGCCCGTCAGCTTGTCGCGGCGCCCGAGCGCATAGTCGCGGTCGGCCTGCGACTGCTCCCAGGCTGTGCGCGAGGTATCCAGCGCGAACTGCGTCTGCTCCTTCTGCAGCGGCGCCATGTCGTTCGCGTTGCCGATGATCTGCTGGATCATGTCGTCCTGGATGCCTAGGTTTTTCACCTGTGCTTCGACAAGACGCGGGTCGGGAGCGGGGGTGCTTGAGCCCTTGCCGCCCTCCAGGGTCATGGCTCCCCCTCCGCGTGGACGAAATGCCCGTGAGGGCAAAAATTCGAAATCAGTTCTGTGCCAACGGGCCATCGGTTTGCTCCTTCAAATTCATTGAACTTGGCAGGCTTGGCACGGAAGCCGTAGGTTTAATCTTACGAACGTTGATGTTTTTGGCTCAGTACCTGATTCATGAATTAGTTTGATACTCAAGTCCGTAGAAATCTACAATTACAAAGCACTTCTTGTTACTTAGTTGCTTGCATACTGCGAATTCCCTTTTTACATGCCTCACCAACTGCAATGTTTTCCACCCGCACCTCTTGCGCAGTAACTCCTAAAGATAATATGAGCGCGGAATTACATCTCCTTCGTGAAATATACCAATCCAGCGAGGATGCAGTAGTCGTAATTGAAAAAGTCGTAGACGCCACTGCACCTAAAAGTGACTGGCGATATATCAGCGTAAACGATAAAGCAACTACCCTACTAGGTACCAATGTATTAGTAGGAAAAACGATCAGAGAATCTTTTCCCCAGGCGGATGAGCTGTGGTACGAAATTTTCGAAGAAACAATCAACAGCAAGAAAACGCGGCGCATTGAGAAAGAGGCCAAATCTATTTCCTTGTTTCTTGAGGTCTGCATAACATGTATTAAGGATCACAACAACAAGTCACTATTGATGTTGGCAATGACAGACATTACGCAACGTCGAACGCTCGCTACCAATCTAAAAAATAGTCAAGAGGTTCGAACATTTCTTTTGTGGCTAACAGATGATTTGCGGGATCTAAGTCAAGATCACGAAATAATGGCCCATGCATGTGAGAGTGTTGGTCTACTGCTGGGTGTAGGTCGTTGTGGCTTCGCAGAGGTATCTGCTTGCGGTAAATTTCTGGAGGTTAAAACCTGCTGGACCGACGGGATTATGGCGAATGCTATAGGACGGCATAGATGCTCAGATTTTGGAGAAGATCTGATCTCTCTTTACAGAAAGGGGCATGACGTTATCATAGAAGACGTTTTCAAAGATGAACGCACTCAAAATTCTCTGTCGGCCTTTAAATCCATAGGCGGGGTTCGTGCATGTCTGACAGCGCCTTTGATTAAACAGGGAGCTTGGGTTGGTTCCTTTTTTGTGCAGCAAACTACGCCCCGCTTATGGTCTGAACGCGAGCAAGTGCTAATAAGGGAGGTCGCGGCGAGAAGTTGGGATGCAGTTGAGCGCGCGCGAGCGGAAAAACAGCTAAGGCTGGCGAATGAACGAAAGGATGTCTTTCTTGCCACACTCGCTCATGAATTGCGCAATCCTCTTGCACCTATAAGCGCAGGGCTTCAGTTACTAAAAAGAGGCGAGCAGACTCCAAAACAAGGCACAGTTTTTGAGATGCTAGAGCGACAAACAAAACACATGACACGCTTAGTGGATGAACTGTTAGATGTCATGCGAATAAGCCGTGGTCTTATAGTTATTAAACCGGAAATTGTAGATATAAAAGATATTTTGCAATCCGCATTTGACATCTGCAGACCGGAGATAGAGAGAAACAGCCACACCCTCTCATTTAGAATAGACGATACTTTACTACCTGTTAACGCTGACGGTGTACGCCTGACACAGGTATTCAGCAATATCATAAATAACGCGTGCAAATTTACTCCTCCCGAGGGGACCATAGCAGTTGATGTCACGACGAATGGAAACGACATCTCTATTCAGATTAGTGACACAGGAATTGGCTTGGAGGAAGCTAACTTTGATAATATCTTTGACCTGTTTAGTCAGGTGGCCGGTCCTGGGGGAAGCACGGGAGGCCTCGGCATAGGCCTAAATCTCGCACGCAGGTTGGTAGAAAAACATAACGGAACAATATCTGCATTTAGCCCAGGCCTTAAAAAAGGAAGCATATTTACAGTAACTTTGCCAATCGCATTGAGCAAGGCAAATCCGAGCAATGTCATCAAAGCAATGCCCGATGATGCATTTAATGGAATTAGCATTCTTGTCGTTGACGACAATCAAGATGCGGCTGCATCCATCTCCATGCTTTTAAGAGACTATAGCGCAACCTCCCAGGTTTGCTACAACGGCCCTGACGCATTGGAAATTCTAAAAAATGAGAAATTTGATGCTGTATTGCTGGACTTAGGCATGCCAGATATGGATGGCTATGAAGTAGCACAAAGAATAAGAGCAATTCCAAAAAATGCCACGATTCAGCTTATAGCTTTAACAGGCTGGGGAGAAAAAAAAGAAAGAGACAGAACGAAAAGTGTAGGTTTCGATGGACACCTTACGAAGCCAGCAGATCCATATTCTATATGGCAGGCTCTCAAAATATCAAGACAACCAATTACTGTCCCAAACGTGGATAATTAGTGTTTTGAAAGATGCACGCAATCCCTTTTCCACATAGACATTATGAGAACATCCTTACCATCTGGCGCTGCACCGTGGAGCCTAGCCTCTTCATGAAAGCCAAGATGTAGGTTAAACCTCCGCGCCAGTGCATTACTCTCATTCACGTAGCCGCTCACGCGCTCCACGCCGCATACCAGAAAGGGATAAGCAAAGCAGACTCGCAGGTAGTCTCGCACCAGCCAGCGTGCGCCTGGCTCGGCAGCGACATGCATCCAGAGGTTGCGGCCGTTGAAGCCTTCGTAGAGCACGCCGGCCACCAGTTGGCCACCACGGCGAAGGCCAATGGCGCGCATGTCCTGGGAGCGAGCCAAGCCCGGCACCAAGCCCTGCATGAAGGGCAGCACCGCGTCGAGGTCATATTCGAGGGAATGGGGCATGCCGAGCACGGTGGCAGGCTTGGCACGCATCAGGTCGGCGGCTTGGGCCACACGATGGTGAGTGGGTCGGGCTGGTCGGTGATATCGCGCAGGGCCTGGCGATATGCCAGCCAGGGTGCGGGCACAGGCTCGCCAGTCTCCTGAGCGCGCAGCGTCACCCAGTCGCAGGCAGCTAGGCGCCTGTCCCGCTCTGCACGCACTTCGGACCAGGCCTGGTCCAGGTCAAGAGTCCATCCCCGGCTGGCCACGTCGAAGCGATGGAGCGCGCTGGGCGCCGCCGGCACGGCCACCAAGCCCCCGTCCCAATAGAAGGCGTTCGGGTCCGGCACGGGATGCGGCACGCGGCGAAAGCTGCTGTTCGCCCCGGGCAGATCCTTGAGGTGGCGGCACGGCGCGCTGCCCGAGCGCAGGATGCGGCCGGCGCCGTCGATCTGGATGAAGTGGATCATCGGCGCCCCCCTGTGGCGATGATGTTGGACAGGAAGACTGTGACGGTCTCGCCGGGGCCGGCCCGCGCCATGAGCCGGTATGAGGTCCAGCCGGACGGCGGGCTGCTGTCGAAACAGCTGTTGTGCGCCGAAGTCCGGTAGCCGTTGGGCATCGACGTGCCGGTGTACTGCAGGCCGATCTCGCCCCGGTAAATGGTGAGGCTCAGGCTGCCGTTGCTGTTCACGGGCATGGCATTGACCAGGGCGATGACCACCACGCCAGAGCCGCCCGCGGCGTTGTTCACCCAGGCCGAACACAGCTCAACCTCTCTATCGCCGTAGATCGTGGTCATCCCGCCTGCGCCGCTGGCCATGGACGTGACCGAGCCCCCCGCGATCTGCAGCGTACCAATGGCCGCATTGCCGATGTAGGCCGTGCCGATGGCCGCCGTGTCCATGAACACGCCGATGTTGTTGGACGTGATGCGCTGCAGCCGGTTGATGAAGTCGCTGGTGTTCATCGTCGTGCCGTCTGGAAACGCCACGGTGTCGCCGATGCGGGCCTTGTCGCGCGTGGCCAGCGGCCCGAGCCCGCTGACCTGGGCGGCCCGCAGGTTCCGCAGCCACTGAGCATCCAGCCCGTTGGCGTCCAGGATGACGTTGCCGGCGTTGTCGCGCACGGTGAGCCCGCGTGTGTCCACCTTGCGCGCGGCCACGGTGCCGTCCACCAGCAGATCGCCGTTGAGCACGGCCGCCGGGATCACCCAGGCCGCACCCATCCAGTGCCGGGTCTGCGTGAAGCCGGCGCCGTTGGTGATGGTCACGGCATCGCCCACGATCAGGTGGTTGGTGTTGGGCGCGCTGCCGCTGTTGCCCAGGGCCTGCCAGACGGCCTGGCGTGCGGTGGCATCGCTCCAGAAGCTGCCGCTGGCCGCCAGCTGCACCGAGCCGCGCAGCCCGTCCACGAGCTTCTTGCCCAGGCCGTCGATGCGCATGTTGCCCTTGAGGTAGACGTTGCGCTGCAGGTAGATGCCGTCGCCATCCACACCGAACACCACGTCTTCGGGCCGCGGCGTGCTCATCTGGCCGGCGTTGTAGCTGGGGGAGACGATGGCGAACTTGTCGGCCATGATGATGAAGGCGCTGGAGGTCTTGCCGTTGACCTCCTCGGCCGCGATGCCGTAGCCGGCCAGGGCCCCGCCCGCCTGCACCTTGAGCGTGTACTGCGCGCGCAGGCCTTCGCTGTAGCCGGCCAGCACCGTCATCTCCTGCTCCAGCATGGCGCGGCCCGGTTTGCCGTCCTGGTAGTAGTTGCCCAGCGACGCCTGCAGCTGCAGCACGTTGGTGGCCATGGCCCGCTGGCCGTCCGCGAACGCCGCCTGCGTGGCGCGCAGGCCTGCGCTGGCGTTGCGCAGGCTGGCAGTGACCTCGCGCACGGCCATGGCCAGGCTGCGCTCGTTGCTCTGCACCACGGTCTGCAGCTCGCGCACCTCGGCGCCGCGCTTGGCGGCCTCGTCGGCGATGGAGCGCAGCAGCTCGTCGCGGATCTCCTGCGCCAGGTGGTCGAAGCGGCTGGGATCGTCCAGGGTCTTGGCCAGGCTCTTGAACAGGCGTGATTCGATGATGGATTGGGCGAAGCGCTCCACGGCCACGGTGGCCGACAGCCCGCCGCCCAGGTCGATGACGATCTCGCCCTCGCCGGGGGTCTTGTCGGTGGCCAGCAGCTGGGTGACGCCCTGCACCGAGCCCTGCAGGGCCACCAGCTCGCGCAGGGTCACGCCGCGCTCGAACTCGTTGCCCCGGGCGCCGGAGCGCACTTCCAGGTGCTCGGTCACGGCCTGCATCCAGTTGGACAGGGCCTTGTCCTGGACATTGACCCTGGCCAGGGCCGGCAGGCGGGCCGCGCCCGTGTCGATTTTCTTGCGGTTGGTCATACGCTGCGCAGCTCCTCCGTGGTCGAGCACAGCACCACGCTGGTGACGCGGGCCGCGCCCTCGATCTCCACCTGGTGCTCCAGCCAGCGCCCGGGCGGCAGGCGCTGCGGCTGCAGGTCGGTGAACTGGGCCGTGTGCTGCAGCTGGCCGTCACCCCACAGGCGCAGGGTGATCGGGTGCTGGGCGTCCTGCAGGCCGTAGACCTTGGCCCAGGCCAGCGGCAGCTGCTGGCCCTGGGTGGCCAGGCCTGTGCGCCAGCGCGCCGTGCGCAGGGCATCGCCCGTGAAGCATTCCAGGATGTCCTGGCCGCGCGCCACGTACATGAGGTCGTTAAAGCGGTCCACCCAAACCGCCGTCACTGTCGCGCCGCCCAGGTCGGTATGGCCGAGCTTGGCCCCGTCCTGCGCGCTGAACGCCAGGCAGCCGCTGCCCGCGCCGGCGTAGAACAGGTAGTAGACGCCCTCGTGCTCGGCCGCGAACATGCTGGCCGGCTGCATGCGTTGCCAGTCCTGGCGCGCGATCAGCTGCCGCGTGACGACCTGCACGCCGCCCGGGCTGGCCAGGCACAGGCCATCTGGCGAGGCATAGAGCACGCCGCCCTGCACGGGCACGATGGAGCGGCGGGCGCTGCAGGACTGGTTGCTGTCGAGCTTGATGGCCGACATCTGCGCCGAGTGCGCGCCCGTCACGAAGTACGGATTGCCGGCCGTGCCCACGAACAGGGTCTGGTCGAACACGGCCATGCCCACGATGGGCCATTCGGTCGTGACCTGGTAGTCCACGGGCCAGGCGTAGGGCACGTAGGGCTCGCAGAACGCCACGGTGTTGTCGATAAAGCCGGCCATGATGCCGTTGGGCATGCCCGTGAGCCCGCGCAGGTAGGGGTTGGCGCCCACGCTGGGCTTGTTGTCGCCCTCGTACTGGCTGTCCATGCGGTACGGCGGCGCGGCCCAGGTGAACTGCGGCTGCAGGCTGTCCAGCTCCTCGCCCTTCTTGTCATCGAGGAAGCTGGCCACGGAGATCTGCAGCTCCTGCACCAGCTGCCAGGCCGCCGCTGCGGCCGAGGCGTTGCTGCGGTAGATGCGCCACTTCACGACGTGGCGCGCGGCATGCTGCTCGCCCGTCATGGCCTGGGGCCGTTGGATGGTCACGGTGTCGTTCTGGTCCACCTCCAGCATGTCGGAGATGGGCGACGGCTCGGACTCCTCGCCCCAGTCGGTCACAAAGGCCACGACGTAAAAGCGCGAGTCCACCACGCGCTCCACGGTCTTGCCCACCAGGTCGGCCACGCCGCCCAGCTGGTCCAGCCAGGTGCCGATCACGGCCGTATCACCCGTGGCCGCGATGTACTGGCTGGCCAGCTGGGTCTGGATGCTGGACACCAACGTGCTGCAGCGCTGCTGGATCTCGACCATGCGGGCATTCAGGCTGGCCGCCTGCGAGGTGGCAGCGGTCTTGCCTTCCGTGTAGGTGTCCAGGGCCTTGTAGTAGGCCTCCAGGTCGCGCCTGTACTGCACCCAGTCGGCATGCTCGATGGCGTTGTTGTCGGAGTCGAAGTAGTACTGCGCGGCCTTGGGCTCGCTGGGCTTCACGGGCGCCGCGCCCGGCGTGGCCCAGGCCTTGGCCAGGCCCAGGTCGGCGAACTCCTTCACCAGCTTGTCCAGCTCGCTGCGCCAGTTGGCGCACTTTGTGCCCGGGGCCACGGCCTCCTCCACCAGGTCGGCCAGCTTGGCGGCCTGGTCGGCCGTGAGCACAGTTTCACCGGAGCGCTCGCCGGCCGTGTCCGGAAACTCATGCTGCTGCAGCGCCTCCACCAGAGCGGGCCGGCGGAACGGGTAACTGAAGGGCATGGCGGCCAAAGGGATGGCCCAGCCGCTGGCTGTCTTGACGGCACCCAGGCGTGTAGTGTCCATCTCGCACGCAGCCGCACGGGCCGCCGTGACCACGGCATAGAGGTTGCCAGCCGACGCCCCCGCGCCCACGGCGGTAGACAGGGACAGGCCGTAGTTGGACGTGGCGCCGGCATAGGCCTTGCCATTGGCATCCCAGCGGATCGCCTCCTGGTGGCCCTCGTGCTGGATCACCGTGGCCAGCAGGTCCGCGCGCACCAGTTCGGCGAAGTCGCCATACAGCCAGGTCTTGGCCTCCTCGGTGGTGAACTCGTCCACCACCTGCAGCGTGACCGTGGGCTTGACCGGGCGCACCACGCCCAGCAGCCGGTCATTGCCGCGCACGTCCAGCGCACGCGGCGCTGCGCTGCCATCGTTGGTGGTCTGGTAGGTGCGCTCGGTGGCCTCGTCGTTGATCTGGCCCTTGACCAGGGACAGCTCCTGCACCCAGGAGCGGATGGGCGCGGCCGGGTTCTGCTGCACGGCGCCGCTGGCATCGCGCGCGAAGCGGTGCAGCGTGCGGGTGCCGGCCAGGCATGCCGAGTGGCGCCGGTCGGTGGCCAGCGGCCAGAACTCGGAGCTGGGCAGGAAGAGATTGAAGTGCTCCCGGGCGAAGTTCGCGCCCAGCGCGCGGTCGGACACGCTGGGCGCCTCGCCCGGGAATGCGGACAGCTTGTAGGTGGTCATGGCCCGCTACAGTGTCAGGCTTGGCACCAGTGCGGACAGGCCGCTACAGCACGATGGCCGCCGCCGCGATGAACAGCTCATCGAGCTGCTGCTGGCTCAGGCCCAGCGCCACGGCGACACGCGCGAGGAACGGGCTGCTGCGCTCCCAGGTCACGGTGTCGTTCAAAGCGACCTCGGCCAGCAGCTGCTCGTTGGGATCTTCGATGCCGGCCATGAAGGCCTGCACCTGCGGCCACAGACCCGCCTGGATCAGCGCCGCCTTGCCCTGGGCTCGGGTGATGGCCTGGGGCACGGGTACTGGCAGCGGGTCCGCAGGCGCAGGCACGTTGCCTGCCGCGCACCAGGCCAGGTAGGCCAGGTAGTCCGGGTTCCTGTTGGGGAACTCGGGTGTATCAGTGAGCGCAATGGTGGAAATAGTGCCATCCACATTGCTGCGAAGCACCAGTTTGTCATGGGACAGTCGATAGATTGAGTTTTTCATGTCAATTGTCCTCCAGAAACCAAGCTACCAGGATTTACTCCAGGAATTGCACTGGCACCCGCACCACCCGTGCTAATTGTGGAATTACCGATTGCGTAATATTTACCGCCTGAGCCTGCGAGTGACCCTGTCACAGTCGTATTAGCCCATGCCACAGCTGAATTAGTGAGAACGTTGATAAAATAGTTCTGACAAGCAGCATTCACAAAATTCGTTCTCTGACTTGCTACATATATTCTTCCATAGTAGGTGGCATACAAGCCATAGCCAAAAGTGCCATTGATTGTGATATTCCCCAGAATGATATTTCCGCCATTTGCAGAATAAAGCAGTACATAGGGAACCACTCCGTTACCGCCAAACGTCACATCAAACAGATCAAGCAAGCAATTGTGATCAGCGACCACAAGGTAGGTATTGCTGCTTCCTTGCGCAGCCACAAGGGACAAATTCTTGATCGTGACACGGCATGCGACCAACGAAAATGCGGATACACCAGCCACCGCCTCCACGTTCGTAACTCCCGCACCTGCCCCTTCAAAGGTCATGTTCCCGCTGAATCCCGAGTAGGCTCCAATGGATACCCCGGCAAAATTTCCCGGACCAATCTTAATAATTGTCCAAACTGTAGATCGATCAATTAGGCTCGCATAATTTACAGCCCGAGTAATGGTTCTGAATGCCCCTGCAGCCGAATCCTCCAGCCCTGTATTATTGTCATTTCCATCAGCGCGAACATAGAACGTCATGCCGACAGGGGAGTATTGCCGAACGGATAGATTCTGCCTTGCAGCTACAGCGCTTGCAGCCCCTGTCCCTCCTGCGGATATTGGCTGCACAGAAAATGCGCTCTGGATTCTCCACGGCCCAAACCCAAGAACACCCATTTTTCGGCGCTCCATAATCGGGCTTTCTTCTGTCAGTAGTCGGGTAATCTGATACTGGTAGTTAGGCGATGTGTGCGCCCTCGTTTCCACGTAGCACCACATATCCGGACCCCACGGGCTGTTCTTGAAATTGAACCCGTCATAGATCCTGTTCTCATCAGGCAACAAATTCAAATCTGTGCCTGCGGCCAACAAGATGGGTTTGCTGGTCAACACATCCGTGATCCCGTAGCCGGCCCCCGTGGTGGGTCTGCCGGTGAGATTGCTGAACTGCCTTGCAGCATCCAGGGCCACCTGCAGACCGGCAACAGTTTCTATCGCCTGCGTCCCTGTGTGCGTACTGCGGTCGCGCAGCTGTGCATCCGTGGCGTTCTTGGTGGCACCCGTCGCCACACCGCCGAGCTTTGCCGCAGCCTCGTCGGTGAAATCGTTGGCGCTCAGGCCCTTGCCTGGCACCTTGTCCACCTTGCCCTGCAGATCCGCCGCCGTGGCCATGGGTTGGGCAAACGTGGGGTTCGGGTACTGACCGGCTAGCACGCCGCCGGCCGCGCCGGTCGGTGCACGCGGATTCGACATGCGCTCATCCGTGGTCTGCACCACCTCGCGCATACCCCCGGCCGTCATGCGCATTTCCAGCAGGTCGCCCGAGTTGTAGGCACGGGGCGCCGTGCCTTCCTGGCCGCGCAACACCGTCAGGCGGCATTCGCCAATCACCGAGTTGTCCACGGCCGTGACGCGCAGGATCTCGTAATCGGTTTCCAGGGAGCCGTTGCGCTTGTAGGCTGTCAGCACGTACCAGCCGCCGGCGGGAGGATTCAGCAGCGTGCCGGCCGCGCCATCGGACACGCGCAACACGCCGTAGTCCAGCTCGCTGCCCGGGGCGCCCGTCTGCGGCGCCGCGCGCACGTCGGCGATGAACTGGGTTTGGAAGTTGTTCAGGAACAGCTGTGGCATTTCTATTTTTCCTTGATGGGCACGATCAGCTCCACCTCTTTCGTGCGGCCGTCGTTGGTCGTTGCGGCCACGCTGATCTGGTACTTCTGGCCGCTCAGGCCGCCCGCGTAGATCCAGACCTTCACGCGCTGGCCCACGAAGGCAAAGGACGGCGGCATGGGCATGGCCGGCTGCACCTTGAGCTGCACGGAAACAATCTCGTCGCCTGGGGGAAACCAGTCGGCGAACTCGATGTCGTAGTCCTGCGTGTCTGCAGGCTGCATGGGGGAAGTGCGGAACATGCTTTGCCCCTGGTCTGTGACGTAGAAGGTGGTCATTCCTGCGGGCACGAGGAAGGTGCGGGATTCGGGCGCCTGCTCATCGAAGGGCAAGCGCTTGTGCACGGCGGGATCAATCTCGATGAAGGCCACGCCCTGGGCCTGCAGCGGCGCGCGCACCAGGCGCTGCCCACGGGCCGTGATCGCAGCCTTGGCGTGGACCAGCGCGGCCAGGCGCGCCTCGACCCGCCCCTTCGTGACGACAAAGGCCTGGCCCTTGCCGTCCACAGGCGAACGCAGCCAGCGGCGCACGTAGATGCGGCCATCGGCAGAGCCACGCGCCGTGGGCGTGGATTGCACAGGGCCACGGCGCAGCAAACGCGCCTGGGGCTTGAAGTTGGCACGCGCGGTCGCGTCCACGCCAACGCGGGCCTGCACATGGGCCGTGACCGTGGCGCTGGCCCGGGCCTGGACTGCCACACGCCCGCGCACGGGCGGCAGCGTGACCTGGACGATGGCGCGGCCCGTGGCTGCCAGCAGGCTGCGCACATGGACCCGGCCCAGCACGCCATCGACAGCTGCACGCGCCAGGGAATCGGCCGAGAGCTTGGCGTGCACGCGGCCCAGCGGGCCGGTGAGCGCAGCAGCTGGTGCCGAGTGGACCACGGCATAGGCGAGCACTCTCCCGCCAGCACGCACACGGGCATAGCCCTTGGCGTCCACGCGGATGCGCACTACGGGATCGGAGGCCCGCCCGTTCAGCGCGAAGCCATTGAGTGCTCCCCTGTTCATGGCTTACAGCAGCTGCAGCGTGAAGTCGCCCGTCAGTGCCTGACTGTCTACCAGGAACACGTCATTGATCTGCAGCGTGCGCGGCGTGGGCAGCGGCTCGGAATACATGAGCGTGGCCGTGCCATCGGTGGCCGAGTCACCTTCCATGATTCCGATGTGCGTGACCGTGACCTGGGCGCCCGTGACGGGCGGAAACTCCGCACGCACGGCGTTGTAGGTGGCGCCGTTGTTGGGCGCGGCAAAGGCGCCCGTGGCCACGCGCTGGTACCACGGTGCTGCCACCTCGGTGCCGGCGGTGAAGGCGTCGGTAGGGTCGGCCGTGAACAGGGCGAAGAAGGTGTTGCGGATGGCCGGGAAGGCCTGCTTGCGCAGCGTGGCGCTGATGATCGCGTTGGCGAGGGAGGTCGAGAAACCAGCCATATCGGCTCCTATGGTTCCGAGCACTCCAGCGCCCCAGTGGAAATTGCCCGCAGTATAGGCAGGCTTGGTCACCACCGGGGATTTCTTGTGCTTACTTCTGCGCCACGGCCGTCGTTGCTGCTGCCTGGGCCTGAATGCCCAGCGCCTCGTTGTAGAGCGCACGGTGCGCCGCCGCGATGGTGGCGTTGCCGCCGAACTCGGCGTCGATGGACCAGGCACGGAACAGCACGAAGTGCCGCAGCGCGTCCATCCAGCGCTCGGGCACGCTGGGCGTCCCGTTCTCGTCGGCCAGGTCCACGGCCGCGACACCCACCATGGCGCGCACCTTGGTGCCGGCGGCCACGGGCGGATAGACCAGGAATTCCTGCGGCGTGCCCAGATCGTGCATGTAGTGCTGAACCTCGCGGCCCGGCGAGCCTGAGCGCCAAGCACCGGCCACAGCGTCCAGCACCCACAGGTCGGTCTTGGTGATGCGCCGCTGCGTGGCGTTGGCGTTGTTCGTGATGTCGATCAGCGTGAGCACGTCGGCCGGCAGCTCCTGCCGCCAGCCGGCGGCCAGCACCAGGTCGCGCGGCTGGGCCATCTGGTCGGGCCGCTGCTCGGCAAAGGCGCGCTGCGCGGCGTTGAACCAGTCCAGCAGATCCGCACGGGTCCAGCGAATGTGCCCCTTGTCCTGCAGGTCGCGCGCTGCATCGTCCAGCAGCTGGGCCACGGTCAAAGCCATGATGCCCTCCCCCGCGAGCCGCGGCTGGTGTTGGAGCGCCACACGTCGGCTGTGGCGTCATCCATGGCGCGCTGGAAGAACGCCAGGGCCACGCCGGCCTGGTCGGGCTTGTAGTAGTCCGTGCCCTCGGTGGCCAGCAGCTCGGCCTTGGCGCCTTCGCGGATCGCCTCGTGGTAAAGCGAGGCCACCTCGTCGGGCACGCTGTTGCCGCGCAGGGACGGCATCAGCGAGGCGTAGACCTGCAGCCGGCCGACACTGCCCGTGCGCACAGTGAATTCACGCAGGTTCGTCGTGACCAGGTAGAGCTTGCCGCGCAGCTCATGCTGCCAGGGATCGGCCGGCAGGTCGCGCGCCTTGGCCACCTCCAGCGGGCGCCCGGCCAGCGTGGCGCGCTCCAGGCGCAGCAGCTCGGCGCCCTGGGGCAGCTCGAAGGTGTATTCGGCGAAGGCCTCGCCAGTCACGTCCGTGGGCTCCAGCCATTCCTGCCAGGCGCGCGTTGCCTTGAGAAAGGTGCGCGCGGCGCGGTTCAACGCCAGGTGAATGAGCGGGACCGGCGCCTTGGGGGCAGCCAGTACCAGCTCAGGCATCCAGTTCTCCCAGCTGGCCATGGTGCGATCAGCCGGTCACGTTGGAAGCGCGCGAGGCCTTGCGCACACGGCCGGTGGGAGTGGAGTCGGACTCCTGGGGCATACCTGTGCCGCCGTCCAGATCGTCCTCATCATCCGGGCCCACGCCGGGCGAGAAGGTGCCGCGCGAGGACGGGGCCTTGCCGTCCAGGGCCGCGCGGCGGGCTTCGCGCTCGGCGGCCAGGCGCTGGAATTTCTGCTCGGCGTCGAACTCCTCCTCGGTCTGGAAGTTGCCAGCGCGCAGGTGTTCGGCATGAGCCTCGTTCTCGACCTCGCAGGCCAGCGGCTTGCCCTCGAAAACATAGGTGGCGCCCTTGATGCGCACGATCAGGGTTCCGTCCTTGCGTGCGGGCAGCGAAGTGAACAGCTTCATGTTTTGGTTCTCCGGGGTTCAAAAAGCCCCGGCAGCCGATGCCACCGGGGGAAAGCCCCTTGCGGGGCACGCACACGCTGTCAGGCGTTCGTGTAGACCAGATCCAGGGCGAAGAGGCCTGCGGCCGTGCCCGCGCCTGTGACCTTGAGGACGATGCGGCGGTCTTCGTCCTTGGGCACCAGCTTGGCAAAGGCTGCGGGCACCAGGTGCACATAGCCGCCGGCCGCGCCCGCGTCGTTGTCCGTCACCCAGGCACCACCGCCGTCGTCGGCCGCAGCGCTGATGTCGCCAGCCGCATCCGCCAGGCCAATGGAAGCCTTGAAGCCCGCGCCCAGGGCGGCCGGCACACGGATGTACAGCGACACGGGCAGCGTGCCAGCGGGCAGGATGCCGATGACGCCACGGGCGCCGACTGCGTGGTCTGCCACTGCCAGGGGCTGGCCGAAGCGCGAGCGCACCAGCTCGGAGCCGCCGGGGGTGATGGGGGCCTGATGGCCTGCGGCCACGGCACTGAGTTGCTTGAAAGCCATGAATGACTCCTTTCGTTCGGTGGGGATCAGCGCGACGCAGCGGCCGTGTCGATGCCGTAGACGCCGTGGTCCTGCTTCTCGCCCTCGATCTCGAAGACCGACTTCTTGACGCCGAAGATGGACGACGTGGTGATCACGACCTGGTTGCCGTTGTCGCGGGTTTCCTCATGCCAGCCGTAGCGCATGCCCGTGCCCGGCGAGCCGAAGGCCATCACGCCCGCCTGCGCGCCCATGAACAGCGCGCGCGCCGTTTCCAGGTCGCCCGTGGCGCCGTGGGCGTTGTGGCGAATCACGTTGCGGTGCGAGTGCAGCACCACGTTGCGGTACATGCCCAGCGCGCTCTTGAACAGCGGCGACTTGAAGCCCACCGCAGCGGCTGCAGCCTTTTGCAGTTCCAGCCAGCCGCCCGTGCCGGTTTCCTTGCGCAGGTCGTCTTCCTGGAAGGTGTGCATGACCATGACGAACACCTCCTCGCCATCGACCACGCAGGGCTGCATGACGGGGATGTTGGTGGCGCCGCCACCCTGGCTGTCTGCGCGCACGCGGGCACGGTCCACCACGGCCAGCGACATCTTGTCGGTGGCATCCAGGTTGGCCACCGCCGTGGCATCGCCGCCGAACAGGTGCTGGTTGGGCGTGGGCGCCGTCAGCGGGTTCTTGGCACGGCCCTGGTAGCCCAGCGGCAGGATGAAGTTGGCATTGACGCCGCGCGAGCCCGACAGGTAGGTGAAGGTCAGTTCATCCTGGAAGCGGCCCCACCAGTTGGCCTGCTGCTGCTTGGCGCGCATGCGCAGATCGTGCAGCGTGCGCTTGCGCGACATGCGACCGCCCGTGTTGACGCCGCCACGCGCTTGGTCGATGTACAGCTCATCGGTATAGAAACGCTGCCCTTCTTCCTTGCCCTCCAGCACATCGTCGCCCTCGACGGGCGCCATGCGCAACTCGGCCAGCAGGTCATAGCTGACCAGGTCACCAGCTTCGGATTCCAGATCCGTCAGCAGTTGGATTGGCGTCTTGGCGCCCTGGCCCACGGCCGCGAAGCGCTTGCCGAAGTACGAGGCTTGAGAGACATCGAGAGCCAGGTCGCCGGAAAAGCGCTTGACCGCGCGGGGGCTGTTCACGCCCACCACTGTTTTGCCCATAGGAGTGCTCCTGTGTGGTAGCGAGCACTCCAGCGCCCCGGTTGAAAAAGTTCGGTGTTCAGGTTGGCAGGCTTGGTACGGGCCGCGAGGCCGCTGCGATCTTGCGAACGCAGGTATCCGGCGCCGCCGCGATCACCATGCGTGCGGCCTGCCCCTTCTTGTATTCCAGCTGGATGCGGACGCCGCCCACCTCCAGCACATCGCCCGTGCGCAGCTCCATGAAGATGCGGCGCATGTCGGGCGCCGATGCAGTTGTCTGTGCCATGGGCTCCTTCACAGCGAACGCAGGTACTGCGCGCGCTTGTCCTCGGACAGGCGGCCCAGCGCGCGCTCGTAGTCCAGGCCAGTGAGCTTGTCCAGCTCGGCGAACTCATCGCTCACGGGATCGGCATCGCCCGCGCCGCCGGGCACGTCGGCCAGGTTGGTGACCACGGCCGAGGCGTCAGGCTTGCGCCGCACGTCCGCAGTCTTCTTGGTCGTGGCAATGCCATGCAGGGCCACCACTCGGCGATGCCCTTCTTCCAGGAACCAGCGCATGGGCTTGTGCTCGTTGCCGGGCGCCGCGCCCAGCGCGCGCACCATGGCGTCCAGGTCCGCCTGCTTGGCCGCGTCCTTGCGGTAGTCCACGATGCCCAGCTCTGCGCTCTGGGCCGCTTCCTCGAAGAAGGTGTTGATGGTGTTGTTCCAGGCCTGCTGCACCGACTGCTGCTGCATCTCGGCCGATACCGTGGCCCGCGTCCTCATGTCGCGCAACTGGTCGCGCTCGTCCTGCAGGCGGTCCAGCTCCGCGTCCAGCTCGGCCTGCTCCAGCTCGCCCTCGTTGAACTTGGCGCGGGCGGCGGCCACGGCGTCCTTGTTGGCCTTCACCTGGGCGTCATAGTCGGCGGGCAGCTCCGCGCGGTAGCCGCCGGCCTGCTGGGCAGTCTGCGGGTTCGGAGCCGGTGCTTCGGTCGGCTGCGTGGCATCGGTGGGTTCTGCGGGCGCTGCAGCAGGAGCGGCTGCAGGCGCTGCAGCGGGCGCACCGGTGGTTTCAGTGGGTTCGGTGGGCGTGCTGGGCTCGGGCTTGCCCTTGCCCGCGTCAGCCGCGTCGTCGTCGCCCTCTTCTTCCTCTTGCGCATCGAGGGGGCCGCGCCCCAGGGCCGCCAGCGCTGCAGCGTTGTCTTCCTCGGGGTCGTAGTCGTTGTCGTCGGCTTCCATGGCCTCGCGCTCGGCATCCGACAGCAAGCGCAGGTGGTCATCTGTGTTGTGGGACATGTGTGCACCCTTTCGTGGTTTGGATCACGGCAGGGTGGCAGGCTTGGTACGGACGGGACACAGGACCGACCAGAAAAAATAAGAGGCCAAACTAGTTTAATTCGGCCACCCTATCCATCAGGATGAAATCTAAGTCAACCGTATTGCGATGTGATCGGCAGAATCAATCACGCAAAAAAGTTTTCCATATTTAGAGACCCTGAGATCACCGATGACCAGAACGTATGCACCAGCAAGGTCTTCATTTTCATTAAATCGGAACCGCCTTGCCACTTCGTTCCTCATCTCCTCGGGAACGCAGATACTAAAATTCCCTCGTTCTCCACTGTTTATCCATAGGTCTCCATCTTTGCCATCGTTGGCATCTGATATGGTCCCCCACCATCCTCGCACCTCACCACGCATACCTCGACTTGCCGAAAGCAGCCGTACGAAAAAATCTCGTACGGTTATCTCATCCAGACCAGCAACTTCCATGAGCTGAGATGAATACTCAAAGTCAGGGGCCTCTACCAGCGTGCGCAGCAGTGAGCTCAAACGCCGATGCATTCTGGCATCCGCGCGAGGATTCACCCCGCTGAATCGTGGGGCTCTTCCAGCACGTCCGCGTACATCATCTCCGCCTCCGTGCACCTCCCTCTGCTGCGTCCCATATGCTATGTCAACAACAATGCGCTCGCCCGGATTGTTCAGGATATCTTCTTCTGCGCCCTCCCCCTCAACAACTTGTTCAGAATCTTGTGCCTTTAGACTGCAATCGTCTCGATGCGGCCTGGCTCCGAAACACGCGGCGCGACCACTTGTAGATTTCTTACGAAAAAAAGCCGGTCCATTGCATTCTGAACAGACCAGTTGCCTTCGCATTCTTTGCAGGTCACTTGAGGGAAAAGAAGAAAAGACTTCCGCCCTGTAAACTTGTCCATCTTCCGTGCAGCGAGCAATGTCCATATAAACAAATCCAAAAAAAGTAACTCAATGTATCACAGACCAATGTGCAATTGCAATCGTTGACGAATAGAAATCAGTTCGAGAGTTGTGTGGCAACCAAATTGCGGAGGGGCCAAGCAGCTACCAAGGCTTGAATGTCAGCTCCGTGCCCCGCAGCTTTTGCAGCCATATCTTCATACGCTGCTCGGCAGTCGTCGTATACGGCGTTGACGGCAGTGGCGTACTCAAGGACGGCGGCGGGGGGAGCACTGGCAAGTCGGCGGGCGGCATCTGCGGATTGCTCGCGCAAGCTGTCAGAGACAGCATGCAGCTGGTCAAGATCACGGCGCAACAGCGCCACGCGGGTTCGGGCAGCATTCAGCGCCTCCTGATAGTTGGTGTTGATGGCTTGCTCAGCGCTGCGCACGCGGGCGTCGGCCGCGCGCTGGGCTGCGCTGACTGCCAGCTTTTCGCCCACGGCTGCGGCGCGGGCCTCGGCCAGGTCTGCGCCCAGGCGCGCGCCTTGGTAGCTCCAGGTCAAGAACGCGGCCAGGCCGGCGGCGGCCAGATGGGTGATGGCGCGCACGCTCATTGCTGCGCACTCATGCACGCCGCGTGCCGCGCCTGCTGGCGGGTCCAGACACCACGGCAAACCTTGTTGCCCGGCGCCGAGCAGTCGAAGCGCCACCGGGTGGGCTGACCGCCCGCGCCCCACTGGTAGGCAGCGTAGCCCTGCAGGGGCTGAGTGCTGGTCATGAAGCGATAGGCCAGGTAGGCCTGGCAGGCGCCGGCATAGTCGCCGGTCCGAGTACTGGCCAGTATCGAGGAGCCGCGCCAGGCACCGCACCCATACTGGCCGGCGAAGTCCACGGCCTGGGCGAACTCGACAGGATGCACCAGCGTGTCGCCCAGCGAATCGCGCACGCAGGCCCCGTACTGCTGCTCCAGCAGGTTCGCGGCCAGGTCGCGGGCGCGCTCCCTGGTGATGGGCGGATCTGCCATGGTCACGCGCGTGCCGTCCTCGTAGCGCGTGGCACCGTGGCCGATGGTGGGCACATCGCCACGCACCGGGATGATGGGCGCGGCGCTGAATCCTTCGGCCGCGATCCAGGACGCCAGGATGGCGGCGCCGATCCCCATGCCTGCAGCCGACACTCGGCCCCCGCTCACGACCGCACCTCGCATGCTGCGGCCAGCTCCTGCGCCTGACGCGCCCGGCGGTCCTCGCGCTCATTGCTCCAGCGCCACAGCAGGTAGATGACCTGCAGCACCACGTAGAGGATGGTCAGGGCCGTGGCCGTGTGGGTCATGGTCCAGCCGTTGGCCACGTTGGTGGCCACGACCGTGACCGGCGGCGCGGCCTTGGCACCCTCCACGGCCGCCGTGCGCACGATGGTTTCTCGATCCATATCAGTCCTTGTTGTCGAATTGGTTCAGCCGGCCCGACATGGCGTCGAGCGTTTGGCGGCTCTGGGCTTGGATCTGGGCCACGCGCTCGCGCGAGTCGGCCTCGATGTGGGCCACCTGCAGGCGCACGTCCTGGTCGCCCTTGATCTGCAGCGTCTTGTTGGCCAGGTCGGCCTGGGTCTTGGCCAGCTTGCGGCGCAGCTCGTCCAGCTCCAGGTCGGCATCGCGGCGCACGGTGGCGGCCACGCCTTCCATCTGCTGGGCCAGCGCCGGGTTGCCGCCGGCGGCGCGCAGTTGCTCGGCCTCGGCTTCCAGCTTCTCGGCGCGGGCGTTGATCTCCCGGACCTTGGCCTGCTGCTCGGCCAGCGCCTGGCGCGCGCTCTCCTGCTGCATCTGCAGGGCCTCGGCCTGGGCCTGCATCTGCTGCTGGACCTGCTGCTGCTCCTCGGGCGTGAGGGGCTTGTTGGGGTCGCGCTCGCCGGTCAGCTTGCGCAGCTCGTCGGCCACCAGGTCGTTGTTCGGCAGGTCCGAATACTCCATGGCCAGCGTCATGATGCGGATGGCGACCTCGGGCGGCAGCCGGCCCGCCAGCTGGTTCAGGCTTTCGAACATGACCTGGCGCAACGTGCCGGAATAGTCCTGCTCGGACACCACGAAGTCGGCCATGCTGGACGTGATGTCGTTCAGGTAGCGCACGCTCCCGTCTGGCTGGACCTCGGGCTGGTTGACCTTCACCCAGTCCAGCCGGCCCTTGTGGCCGGACAGGCGGATCACCTTCTCCTCGGTGTACCACTGCTCCACCAGGCTCAGCAGCTTCTCGCCCTGGATCTGCACAGCGAAGCGCAGGTTGTCGAAGGGCTGCGTGGTCACGACCGAGCCCTGCAGCTGGCGGGCCTCGATCGCGCGCCCGCTGACGGCATTGGTGCGCCGGCCCAGGTTCTCGTCGCTGATGCCCGCGGACTTCTGGATGGCCTGGCCGTCCAGCGTCATCATCTGCACCTGGCCGGCCGCCATCTCGCTGTCGCGGTGGACCTCGAACTTCTTGCCGGCCCTGTAGATCACCACGCCGTCCGGCTGGTTGACCTCCTCGCGCGCTTCGTTGATGTCATCGAAGGCGCCCTTCTCCGCAAAGATCTGGTTCGTGGACAGCAGGAACAGCGCCTTGCTGGCCCGTTTGTTCAGGTCCATCTGCAGATCGCGCACGCGGCGCACCACCCCGTAGGGCATGCGGTCCCGACCGCGCCGGTAGCACCAGATGGGCGTCAGGCTGAAGCTGTTGTGGCGCATGGGCGTTGGGCCCAGGGCCAGCAGATGGCCCTCGGTGAAGACCGCAACGTGCATGCGCATGGCGACACGCTCCACGATGGAGCCGCCATGAGCGCCCACCACGGCGCGCAGCGCATGGTCCCAGGGCTCCACGAACGAGCCCTTGAAGGGGCCGCTGGTCACCACCTGCACGGACGCCGGCATGCGGAACTGGCACTCGATCAGGCGCACGCGGCGCCGCGCCTCGCTGTCGATGTTGCCGCGCCCGCCGGCCAGGTAACTGCCACTGGTGCCACTGACGTGGCGCTCACTGGTGTGGCCCTGAAAGAAGAATTCATCTTCGGCCCACTGCTGGGCGCTGAACTCCTCCTCGCGCAGCACAGCGCGCTCCAGCACGTCGCGGCGCTGCGGGTACATGGTGATGGCCACGTCTTCGTCCACCCAGCGCGTGCGGAACAGGTAGCGCGCATCGCTCAGGTCCGGCTCCATGGCCATCGAGTCCCAGAGCACATTGCGCCAGTCCTCGTACTTGTCATAGACGATGTCCTTGGTGGGGTCGTTGCGCACGCCGGAGTCCACCCAGCCCACGCCCACCTTCACGGTGTCCTCGAAGGCGCGCGAGCGGTTGAAGGTGGTGCGGTTCACGTCGCTGACGTACTTGAGCACCTTGGTCTTCACGTCTGCCAGCTGCACGTCGTCCTCGGCGCGCGGCAGCACGCTCCAGTCCACGCGCGCGCGGCGCTCCGTGCCAATGAGCCAGTCGCACATCACGGCCACCTCGTTGAACACCAGGGGCACTTGGCCGCGCTCCTCCAGCGTGGCCGCGTCGGCCGGGTCCCACTGGTCGCCGTCGTAGTAGTCGGCGTCGATGGACATCTGCAGGCGGTTCTCGGCCTGGATCTCGCGCTCACGGTAGTACCAGCTCAGGAGCGTGCGCAGGGTCTTGCGGGCCTCGGGCTGGTCCAGCGGGTGCGGCGGCGCCTCCTCGTCGGCGTCGAACTCCAGCGGCACGTCGTTCAGGATGCGCTCGCCCACGCCCGCGCGACGGTTGAAGCGGGCCTCAAGCTGGGACATATTCGGCCCCCAGGTCCGGGATGGTCAGGGCCTCGGCCGCGATCTCCTTGCCATCGGACTTGACCACCAGGGTGCCGAACTCCTGGCCCGCGCGCTGCCATGTGGGCTCGCTGGGCATGCTCACCAGGTCGGGCAGGCCCTCGTTGACGATGGTGGCCACACGCACCCAGTTCGGCCGGTTGGGCTCGATGCCCAGCACCTCGCAGGCCTTGACGCAGGCTTTGGCCAGGTAGGCGGGGTCATCGTAGAGATAGGCCGCGCTCTCCATCACCACGTACCAGGGTGATTTCGGGCGGTAGGCCGGGATCAGGACCAGCGCGCGCTCGGTGTTGATCCAGGTGTAGACGGCCAGCAAGTCCCCATGCTGGCGGTGAAGGTGCGCTTTGCGCAGGTCGATACATGCAGGCATGCCCGCGAAAGTGGCAGGCTTGGTACGGGATCAGCGTGCCATCCCGCCCGCGCGTCGCCTGAGAGGCACAGCGCCCACAGTGTCGTTGTCCATGCGCGGCAGGGACATGGCGATGTAGCGCCATACGTCGGCGCCGTGGCTGGCGTCGTCGTGCAGCGGCTTGCCCGGCTCCCCTGTTCGCGGATCGATCAGGCGTTTGTACCGGCTCAGGCAATCCAACAGCAGCCCGCATTTGCTTTCATCGACATATGCCGTGGAAAAGATGCCACGGGCCATGCGGATGCCGGCCTCCGTGCCGAAGATCGGCAACACCTCGACCTCGCGGCCCAGGTCTTCCAAGATTTGGGCAGATGTCATCCCAGTCTTGGCATCGCCCTGGTTTGCATCGTGGGGCAAGAAATCTGTGCCCCAGCGGTAGGGCAGCTTCTCCATCTCCTCGATGTAGCTCTCCAGCGTGCGCCGGTTGTCCTGCAGATAGTTGATGACCCGCCAATCCACAGGCGTGCGCTGGACCATGGCGATAGCCATGTTGTCCGCGTAGCCCAGATCCCAAACCGTGTGCACGGGCAGCTTGGGGTTGTAGGGCACCAAGCAAACGCGGCCATCTGTGTAGAGCCGTTCCACCTCCTTGGCATAGATCGCGCCCGCCACGGTGCGCTTGGGCTGGCCCTCCCACACATTCCAGTAGCTGTCCGGGTCGCGCTTGAAGTGCCGGCGGCGCTCCTTCTCCAGCACCTCCGGAAACCAGGGGTTGTCCCGCCAGTTGATTTCGCACAGCCATGTGTCGCTGTCGGCGGCCTCGATGAACCGCGCATAGGTGGCGTCCGTGGCCAAGTCCGGGTTCAGCGTGAGCCAGATTTCCGAACCAGGCCGGCGGATGGTCGGCACCAGCACCTCCCAGCTGCGCGCGCTGACGCTCTGGGCCTCTTCCACCCATACGATGTCAATGGCCTCGTAGGATTTGATGGAGTCCACCGTGTGGCTCTGCAGGCCCGCGAACAGGATCAGCGTACCGTTGGCGCCGCGGATCTCCGTGTCCAGCACATCGTAGAAGCCGCCCAGGCCCAGCGCCGCGATCTGGTCGGATAGCAGGCGGTGCACCGAGTCGCGCATCGACTTCTGGATCTCGCGGGCGCACAGGATGCGCAGGGGGCGGTTGCTGCCCATCACCAGCAGGGCCATGGCGACGGACCAGGACTTGGCCCCGCCGCGCCCGCCGTACATGACCTTGAAGCGCTTCGGCTGGAACAGGCCGCGCAGCTTCGAGGGGAACTCGACCCGAACGCGCGAGTGGTCTACCTCGTAGTCCTCGGCAAAGTCCGGCTCCTCCTCGGCCCGGTGCGCGGCCTGCATGCTGGCGGATAGCAGGTTCATGCGCCCTCCCCGTCCCGTGGATCGTGCTCACGCTCAGGCGCGTCCACGAAGTGCAGCTCGAAGTGGCCCACGTTGCCGCCGCCGTTCGGCCCCTTGCCCGCGTCCTTGTCGTTCATGCCGAAGGCCTGGCGCTCCATGTCCACCACGATGCGCAGGCTCTCGGCCAGCACCTTCATGGTCTTGGAGCGCTCCGGCAGGCTGATGACCTTCTGGTAGAGGTCGTTCAGCTTGTCCATGCCGTTGTCTTCGGGCGAGCGCAGCATCTCGCCCAGCTCCTGCAGGTAGGCCACCGTGTCCGCGTCCGCCATCTGCTCCAGCTCATCCAGCAGAGCGTTGGTGATCTTGCGCGCCCTCTGGATGTCCCGCCTGTGCGCCAGCCTGATGGTGGCCACAGCCTGCGCATTCGCGTCCACCACTTCACGTTCGGACGCAGTACGCTCCGCGCGTACCTCGCTGCGTACCGCCTCCTTGCGTACCAGCTGCTCAGCCTTCTCCTGGATGCGCTCCGACAGGTCCCGGCTCCAGTCGTCACGCTTGGCACGCTTGCGGATCGCTCCCTCGCTGATGCCCTGCTCTCCTGCGATCTGCCGAAGGCTCTTGATGCCCGCCCTGTAGTCCAGCTCAATGCGTTCCCACTGTGGGACTTGCTTGTGTTCCTTGCTCATCCCATGAAGCTGACAGGCTTGGGACGGAGGCCAGCAGGACACTGGCAACGGTCAATTGAGGTTCACGCCTTAAAAACTACAAAACAGCAGCTCAATTATCAAAGAAGAGGACAGACACAAGCCAGCTCGATACAGTTGTAATTTAATGTTCGCATAACAAAGCAACCGTGGAAAAAACATGCTGACGACACGCTGGCCAGCCTTGAGAGGGGCTCATAAATCAATCAAGGAACCTACGAAAACCGCTGGAAGTCTGCTGCCCGGAATTCCGGATAACAGGACCATGAAGCAAAAGCATTGGTGGCTGCCCTTGCTCGTGGGCGCACTGGGATCCGTGGCATCCCATCACGCTTTGGCACAGGTTTGCAGTTCCAGCGCAGGCCAATCGGCCACATGCATCGTGCCTCCAGGCGTGTATGCCCTGACCTACGAAGTTGTTGGTGGCAACGGCGGGAGGAGCGGAGTATGGGACGTCGGCATAAGCACAAGCCCTGGAGGGCGAGGTGCGCGCATCACGGGCACGCTTTCAGTCATGCCGGGCCAGATTCTCTACATGAGCTCGGGCAACAACGGCGCGGACGGCAATGACATCTCGCCTGAAGGCGGCGGCGGCGGGGGCTACTCGGCAATTTCTTCAATTAGCGCGACCCAGGGGCCTTTGGTCGTTGCAGCCGGTGGAGGGGGCGGTGGCGGCCGTGGTAATGGCTTCACGCCCGGTGGCGACGCAGGCAGCCCAGGTATAGGGACGCCGAGCCAATATGGGGGCAACGCGGGATCCGGATCCATAGGCGGATCGGGAGGAGCCACCGGTGCTCCAGGAGCCTATGGCGCAGGGGGATCTGGCGGTGACATGGGCGCACCAGGCCTTACTGGAGAGAGTGTGAGTTATGGCGCAGGCGGAGGCGGAGGCGGAGGCTTCGGCCGAGTTGGCGGGAATGGCGGCACGGCCGGAGGAGTCACAAACAGCAACCTGCCACAGAACTTCGGCGGTGGCCAGGGCGGTGGCTCAATGTCAATACGTGCCCCAGCTGGCGGCGGTGGGGGCGGTGGATACGCCGGCGGCGGAGGCGGCGGCATGTTTGCTGGCGGCGGCGGCGGCTCCAATCTTGTGCCTTTGGATGGAACCCTAAGCCTGGGCGATGGTGTACCACGCGTATTGCTCTACATCGCGCCACCCACTATCGCTAACCCTTCGGCCGATAATGTGACGACCACCGCGGCCACGTTGAACGCTGGCGTGAGCGCACAAGGGGCTGATGTGAGTGCAGCCTACTTCCGCTTTGGCACCGATCAACAATCTGTAAACAGCGATGGCGGCGTGCTGGCAACAGCTACGCCTGGCACGATTACAGTCGCGGCAGGTGCTACTCCCGTAAATGCGAGCCTAACGAACCTGACTCCAGGCGCAACTTACTACTTCCGCGCCTATGCCGTAAATTCAGGAGGCACCGCGCAAAGCAGCACGCAGTCGTTCAGCACTCCCAAGCTGACTCAGTCAATCGTTTGGGGTGCATCGCCCATCGTTTCTATTGGGACAAGCAGCACAATCAACGCTACTGGGGGTACCTCAGGCGCCTCCGTGGTGTTCGGTTCCAGTACGCCCAGTACATGCCTTGTCTCCGGCAATCAAGTCACTGGCGTGGCGCCGGGCACCAACAACTGCACACTGACAGCTAACCAAGCTGGCGACGCCTCACATCTACCCGCTCCACAGGCGACGCTGACTATTTCAGTGGTCGCAGGCGTACCAAGCGCACCCCAAAATGTCAGCGCAACGCCGGGCGACGGCAGTGTCCGTATCGTCTGGACTTCCCCATCCAGCGACGGCGGCAACGCCATTACCAGGTACGAGGTAACGGCAAACGGCGCGCCCACCGCGTGCACCGCCTCACCCTGCAGTGTTTCGAGCTTGGCCAATGGCGCGGCCGTCAGCTTCGAGGTGCGCGCGCGCAACGCCGTCAACGCGGGCGCCCCGGCAGTTGTCAGCGCCACGCCCAGGGCACTTGCAAATGCGCCAGTGTCGCTACCAGGCGGTAGCGGTTCGGTCATGGTCACCATCAGCGGCAATCCACCGGGCTGCGACTTGAATGGACCCATCACCATCGACGGCAGCGTTCCGCCCGGTGCACCGGTACAGACTGCACCGCCACTTGGGGTACTGCGTTTCGCCGCCAGTGGCTGCACCGGCAGCACGCTGAAAGTGAAAGCGGTCTACCCGGCTGGCAGCCTGGGAAGCGTCAAACCATACAAGTTTGGACCACCTCAGCCAGGGGAAAGCGCTAAATGGTTTCCGTACGGCACAGTCACTGGCGATTCCGTGGTCTACGAGGTGACGGACAACGGGACAGGCGACAACAACATCACCACTTCAGGTGCGATTGAAGACCCATTTGCTTTGTTCGCGCTGCCGGCGACCGGTCCGGTGGGCATTCCCACCCTGTCGCAGTGGGGCATCTTCGTGATGTCGTTTCTCCTGGCGATGTTCGGACTGCGACGTATGCGCCGCCAGCGTTGATAAACCACGCCAATGAAACAAGGCCCGCATTTGCGGGCCTTGTTTGCTTCTGAGTATCGTCAAAGCTCAATGGCTGACAGACGATAACGAAGCACGGGCTTGCGTGCCGGCAGCTCGGTGAGCCGGCTTTCCACCTGCCCCTCACGCACCAGGTACAGCAGTGCCCAATCGATCTCCCCTTTGCTGCGGCCCAGGGCCAGGATCAACTCGGAATGAAAGAACCAGCGCCCGGGGGCCTGGCGTAGAAACCGCAGCAGCACGTCGGTGCCACTGCCCGGGCGGATGACGCCCGCGGGGCGCGGGTTGTTGTGGCGCACCACCTCCTCGTGCCAGCCCTCCAGCTGGCCAGCCATCCAGTCCATGCAGCTCAAGTAGTCACACCTTCGCGCTGTATGCCTGGGCCATTCCCTGATCGCGTAGCCATTGCGAGGCCTCGGCGCTCGCCGCGCGCACCAGGTCGTGGCGGCCAACCCCTTCGCACCGGGCAATCAAAGCCAGCAGGAACTGGTTTCCCTTCGCCTTCTTTGCGGCTTCCCGCAACTCCTCCACCAGCCCGCGCAGGTCGTGAAGCTCCAGACGCAGCTCGGCGCGGCGCTCCTCCAGCACTGCGCGGGCACCGCGGGGGCAATTGATACCGTCCGACAGGTAGGCGCGTTTGGATGCAGCCAGGTCGAGCTCAACCTGCAGCAGCTCCCGGCGCAGGGCGTTGTATCGGGCAATCGTGGTCATGTTCTCCCCGTCTCAGAAAAAAATGGGTGTTGCATTAAGCAGGCCCAGCGCCCACAGCACAGCGGCGCGGTCGCGGGCATCGGTGTTGGGAGCGCCGGCCAGCGCACGCCATGCCAGGACCTGGCGCAGGTGCGCGGCCATGAACGCGGCTTCCTTGCGCGCGGCCGGTGCAGGCCCCTGATCCAGCCAGGAATGGCACGCAGCGCAACCCCAGGCGCTGTAGTGGTCGTCGGCCTTCCTGCGCTCGCCCTTCCCGTGGATGGACAGATTGCTGTGGCAGCAGACCACGGTGGTGGTGTCGTTCGTGCAGATCCCGGGGACCAGCAGCAGGCACTGCTGACCCTTGGCCAGGGCACGCAGGCGCGGGTTGCGCTTGGCCACGGTCTTCGGCGCGGGCACGACCTGGTGCTGGTCGATGAGCGCCACAGTGGCAGCGCGCGGCCGGGCCTCGGCCATGGCGCGGGCAGCGCGGGCCTCCAGGCGCTGCTCGCGCGCCAGCTCGTGGGCGGCATGGGACGCAGGAGCGGCCCGCC